>NZ_RZSU01000057.1:0-41830 GCF_003997585.1 Mesorhizobium sp. M5C.F.Cr.IN.023.01.1.1
ACGCCGCAGGCATAGGACAGAGCGAGATCGAGCGCATTGCCCGAAGCGTCCTGGTTGACGGCGACCAGGCACGGCACGCCGCCGCCCTTCTGGTATTCGCCGCGCACCGTGTGGCCGGGCCCCTTGGGCGCGATCATGACGACGTCGACCGAGGCCTTCGGCTCGATCAGGCCGAAGTGCACGTTGAGGCCGTGGGCGAAGGCGATCGCCGCGCCGTCGCGGATGTTCGGCGCGATCTCCGATTTATAGATGTCGGCCTGCAGCTCGTCGGGCGTCGCCATCATCATCAGGTCGGCCCATTTGGCGGCCTCCGCCACGCTCATCACCTTGAGCCCGTCTGCCTCGACCTTCTGGGCTGTCGCCGAGCCGGCCTTCAGGCCGATTGCGATATCCTTAACGCCGGAATCCTTGAGATTGAGCGCATGCGCCCTGCCCTGGCTGCCATAGCCGATAATGGCGACCTTCTTGCCCTTGATCAGGTTGAGATCGGCATCGCGATCGTAATAGACACGCATTTTTCTTTCCTTCCCGTTGTGAATTCAGAGCATGATGCCGAAAGGTGTGAAGCGGTTTTCGGACGACATCATGCTCAATCTCGATGTAGAGCCGGATTCAGATTTCAGGTCGATTTGACCTGAAATCATCCGGCTCTATGGGCCTTGCGGCCCCGGTTTTTGCTCCGTAAAGAGCGAGAAACTGCTGCGTCGCCCGGACGGCATCGCCGCCGATCGCCGCATCAGTCAATTCCAGCCGGTCGCCGAGCAGCAGGCGGATCTGCACGTCACGGGCGACCAGCCCGAAAAAGGTACGGAATGCCGCTTCGGCGTCCGAGAACTCGATAAGCCCCGCCTGCCTGCCGGCTTCCAGCACCGGCTTCAGGCGCCTGGCCAGCGCGAAGCGGCCGTTCTCCAGCACGATGCCGCCGAGATCGTCCTTGCCGGATCCGGCGTGACTGACCGCAATGCGGTTGAGCGCGATCGAAGTGTCGCTCGAAATCACCTTGAGCCAGCCCGAAGCGAAGCGCTCGAGGCTCGCCGTCAGTGAGGCAAGGTCGAGCCCCTTGCGGTCGACTGGCACTACGCGCACCTTGGACGCCTGCCATTGCACCGTTGCCGTCAAAAGCCCATCGCGATCGCCGAACCATTTGTAGAGCGTTTCCTTGGAACAGCTCGCCCGCCGCGCCACCGCGGTCATGGTCAAATGATCGCCCTCCTCGACCAGCAGGCGAAGTGCGGCGTCAAGCACGGCTTTCTGCCGCGCCGTCAGCGCTTCGCCGGTGTCGATGTCGACGCTTGCCTGCAACAAACTGTCTTCCTGCTCGATGATGGTGGCAGCCAGTACCGTACGTTACGGTTCGGCATGTCTATGCCGTATTGTCGGAACCGGCGCAAGCTCTATTTCGGTTTTTTGGTGCATTCCAAACCGGGATGGCCTTTATTGAAGCGGCTTTAACTGGAACGGCGTGCCGCGGAGGGAAGATGCTCGTCGGCCTTCTTGCATTGACCATTGCCGCCGTTTTCGCGGGCGCCGCAATCTATATCAGCGTCGCCGAGCAGCCGGCGCGGCTTCGTCTCGATGACAGGGCCCTGCTGCAGGAATGGCAGCCCTCCTACAAGCGCGGCGCCGCCATGCAGGCGTCGATCGCCATCGTCGCCTGTGTTCTTGGTCTCATTGCCTGGTGGCAGACCGGCAATCTCGCCTATCTGGTCGGGGCGGTGTTGATCATCCTGCCCTGGCCATGGACGCTGATCGCAATGATGCCGACAAATCGACTGCTGGAGGCGATGGACGCGGCCGCCGCCAACCCGCAAGCCCGGGCGTTGATCGTCAAATGGGGCAATCTGCATCTGGTTCGCGGCGTGCTTGGCGTGCTGGCGGCACTGGCATTCCTCTGGGGCAGTGTCTGACGTCGCTGCAACCGATCTTCAGTGCCAACGGCCACATCACTCCAGGATGGCTGGATGACGCAGCCGTCCAAGGAGACCCGCCAATATGTCGAGGTCATCATTGGAAAGCCGGGCGCCGACCAGCTCCGCGATCGATCGTCCGTAGACGGCCCACATGCGACGGCGCATCTCGCGCCCCTTCCCGGTAATGCGGATAGTCTGTCCCCGCCCGTCATCGGCAACTCTGAGCTTCTCGACCAGCCCGTCCGCTTCGAGCCGCGCCAGCAGCCGGGAGATGTTGTATTGCGCAAACAATGTGCGCTCGATCAGCTGGAATGGCCGCAAGCCGCCCTCGCCCGCTTCGGCAAGCTCATGCAGCACGTCGTACCAGGCAAGCGGCGGTAAGCTGCTGTCCTTCAGCGCGTCTTCAGCTCTTTCCATCAGTTGGCGCGAAACGCGCATCAGGCGGGCCCAGGCTTTGATGGCAGCGGGCGAAGGACTGGTTTTCTCCGTCATGATTGCAGCATAGGCGATAGATGCAATTGCATCAAGCTTGACGGTTAATGCGGATGCATCTATATAGATGCAGTTGCATCGATATCGGAAGACACTGCCATGAGACATGAAATCTGCAAGATCGCCGACCTCCCCGAGACGGGCAGCCTGGTGACCGACAAGCTCGTTCTCGTCAGCCATCACCTTTGTCCCTATGTGCAGCGCGCGGCCATCTCGCTCGCCGAAAAGGACGTGCCGTTCGAACGCCTCACCATCGATCTCGCCAACAAGCCGGCCTGGTTCAAGGCGATCTCGCCGCTCGGCAAGGTACCGCTGCTGCGCGTGCAGCAGAATGGCGAGGAAACCGCGATCTTCGAATCGGCGGTCATCCTCGAATTTCTTGAGGAAACGCTGGCCAACCCACTCCACCCTGCCGACCCGCTGGCCCGCGCCCGGCATCGCGCTTGGATCGAGTTCGGCTCGGCCATCCTCAACGCAATCGGCCGACTCTATTCCGCACCGACCGAGCCCGCCTTCCTTGCCGAAAGCCAAGGTCTGTCGGCAATGTTCGATCGTCTCGAAATAGAACTGGCGGCAGGCCGAACTGGACCATGGTTCGCCGGCCAGCGCTTTTCACTGGTCGATGCTGTCTATGGACCAATCTTCCGCTATTTCGACGCGTTCGATCGGATCGACGATTTCGGCATCCTGAACGGAAAGTCGCTAGTCGAGGCCTGGCGGAAGGAATTGCGCGAACGCAAGTCGGTGAAGAACGCTGTCGCCCCGGATTATCCACAGCGCCTTCATGCATTCCTGCAAGCGAAGGGTTCGCATCTTTCGAAACTCATCCGCCGCAACGAGGCGGCCGCCGTGCTTCCTTGATACCGATCCGCCTAAATGGATCGACCACGGTTCCAGCCACCATCGAGGCAAGGATGTTTGGCACCGGCGGGATTTTCGCCACTGACGCCACCAGCCTGTCGCGGACAAACGGCATCACGGTCGAATCCGACTGGTAGAACGGCGTCAGCATCAGCGACAGCGCCCGAAACACCCGGACACGCCACCGCCGCGCCCGGACGTGGCCTCGAGCGCAATATCGACACGATCCGTTCCTATGAGCGCGCAATTGAGCGCTGCCGCGTCGAGCAGCGCCATGTTCGCCCCTTGCCCGAGCTGCGGGCTGGGCGAATGCGCCGCATCGCCGATGACGCCCATCGCCTTCCGGCCGGCAAGCCGTCGCACTTGGCGTTGCCACTCCGGCATCGATGGTTAAGTCTCGGTAGCGTCGAATGCGTTCCGCGCGTCGCGCACAGCGCCATGATTGAGCTCGGCCCACTGGAGCAGCTGGTGCAGGGGTCCGAACATCGAGCGTCCGAGATCGGTCAGACTGTATTCGACGCTCGGCGGCTTGGTCGGGAACACCTCGCGATGGACGTAACCGTCGCGCTGCAAATCGTGCAGCGTCTGGGTGAGCATGCGCTGTGAAATGTCGGGTACCAGCCGCCGCAATTCGCCGAACCGGTACGGCTTTTCTGCCAGCGCCATCATCAGCAGCGAACTCCATTTGTTGCTGATGCCTTGGATCACATCGCGAACCGGACAGTCCGCAATGTTCCCCCCGCCGCTGCCCGCTTTGTAAATCTCGAGCTTCGATCTCAGACCGACGATTTTGCTGTCCATCGCTGGTTCCCTGCGCCTGCCTACCTCCCGCAAAACTGCCTTCTTTACGAGGGTCGGTCAATTCCTATTTTAGTGCTGGTCTCTTTTTGAGACTTGTATAAACACCCGCCGCTCCGGCGCAACGACAGGACTTCCCATGACCGAAACCCTTCTCGTCACCGGCGCCTCCGGCCAGCTCGGCCGCGGCGTCATCCATCATCTGCTGGACACGCACAAGGTTCCGCCCGCACGGATCATCGCCGCCACCCGTAATCCGGAAAACCTCGCCGACCTGGCGACGCGCGGCGTTGCCATCAGGCAAGCCGATTTCGATGACACGGCGTCGCTCGTCGAGGCATTCAGGGGCGCCGGCAGGGTCCTGATCATCTCGACCGGCGAGATCGACCTTAGGGGCAAGCGCCTCAAGCAGCACGAGAATGCAGTCGCAGCCGCCAGGGAGGCCGGCGTTTCGCATCTGCTCTACACCTCGATGCCCAATCCTGAGCCGGGATCGCCGGTGCTGTTTGCGGGCGATCACTACGGGACCGAGCAGGCGATCAAGGCGAGCGGCATCCCCTACACGATTTTCCGCAACGGCTGGTATCAGGAGAACCTGTTCATGTCGCTGCCGCATGCCATTGCTTCGGGGCAGTGGTACACATCGGCGGCCGACGGCCGCATCGCCCATGGCGCTCGCGACGACATGGCCGTGGCGATCGCCGCGGGTCTTGCCTCGGGCGATACCGAAAGCACCACATACACGTTGACGGGTCCGCAGGCCCACACGGTCGCCGAGATCGCGGCCCTGGTGACCGACGTCACCGGCAAGCCCATCGAGGTCGTTCAGCTTTCGGATGAAGCCTTGACCGAGGGTCTGACGGCCGCCGGCGTTCCCTCGGATTTTGCTCCCGTTGTCGTTTCCTTCGACACCAACACGCGCTCCGGCCGCATCGCCATGGTGACCGACGCGATCGAGGCACTTTCGGGCAAAAAGCCGCAATCGCTGAAGCAATTTCTTGAAGCGAACAAGGCAGTGCTAGCCGGCTGAAGTCCGCCGTGGTCAGGGGCATGTCGAGATTCAGGTCAGGCCGAGCCGAGAATGGTGGGTTCGAGAACCGGAACTGAGCGTAGTGTTGGGTACGTGAGTACCGGAAGCGCAGGAACCCGCCGTTCGCAGGCCGGCCTCACCTGAATATCGGCATGCCCTAGATAGCCACCTGCGTTCCGATCTCAACCACACGTCCGGTCGGGATCTGAAAATACTCCGTCGCATCCGCTGCCGTGCGCGCCAGCCCGATGAACAGCTTGTCCTGCCACACCGGCATGCCGGAATTGGGTGACGCCTTGAGCGAGCGCCGCGACAGGAAGAAGGAGGTCGTCATGATGTCGAACTTCCAGCCCTGCTTGCGGCAGATCGCCAGCGCACGCGGGATGTTGGGCTGTTCCATGTAGCCGAAGGTCAGCGTCACCCGCATGAACAGCTCGTTGATCGTTTCCATCTTGACCCGCTCGCTGTCGGGCACCACGGGCTGCTGCGCCGTCACCACCGAGAGGATGACATTCTGTTCATGCAGCACCTTGTAGTGCTTCAGGCTGTGCATCAGCGCCGTCGGAGCGCTGACGGGATCGCTGGTAAGGAACACGGCTGTACCGGACACCAGCTGCGGTTTCTTCTTCAACAAATTGCCGGCAAGGAAATCGAGCGGAATCTCGTTCCTGCGCGTCTTGTCGAATAGATAGCGACTCCCGCGTATCCAGGTTCCCATGACCAGCCCCATGATGCCGGCAACGGCGATTGAAACCCATCCGCCTTCCACGAATTTCACAATATTTGCCAGGAAGAAGCCCGTGTCTATCGTGCCAAAGAGCAGCGCAAGCGCCGCAGCGAGTGCGGTCTGCCATTTCCATTGCCACCGCATCACTACGAAGAGCAAAATAGTCGTCATCAGCATTTCGCCTGTCACCGAAATTCCATAGGCGGAAGCCAGGGAACTCGAACTGCCAAAGCCGACGACCAGCAGCATTACGCCGAGCGCGAGAATGAGATTCACGCGTGGCATGTAAATTTGGCCGAGTTGCATCTCGGAAGTATGCTGAACTTCGATTCTGGGCAGAAGATTGAGCTGCACCGCCTGCCTGGTCAGCGAAAACGCCCCGGAGATCACGGCTTGACTGGCGATGACAGTCGCTGCTGTGGCGAGCCCGACCATCGGTATCAGTGCCCAATCTGGCAGCATCTGGAAAAACGGATTGTCGGGCAGCCCCCCGTGAGCAAGAACGAACGCGCCTTGCCCAAAATAGCTGAGTAGCAAGCAGGGGAAGACGATCCAGACCCAGGCTAGCACGATTGGACGGCGACCGAAGTGGCCGAGATCGACGTAAAGCGCTTCAGCACCGGTGACCGCAAGAAAGACCGCGCCGACCGTAAGAAATGCGCCCGTTTTGGCTTCGGCGAGGTAGACGACCGCATAATAGGGGTTGATTGCCAAAAGCACCGACGGATCGTCAAGGATGTGCAGCAATCCGGCAATGCCAATCGCCAGAAACCAAAGCCCCGTCACCGGCCCGAAAACGGAGGCCACTCTACCGGTCCCGAAGCGCTGCACAGCAAACAGGACGGCAAGAATCACCAATGTAATGGGAACCACGTACGGATCGAACGCCGGGGTCACGACGCTCAGGCCTTCCACCGCTGAAAGCACCGATATGGCCGGCGTTATGATCGCGTCGCCGAAAAACAGTGCGGCTCCGCAGAGACCGATGCCAAGAATGATGCTGGAACCAGCCGGATAAGCTTTCCGGGCCAGCGCCATAAGCGACAGCGTACCGCCTTCACCCTTGTTATCCGCCCGAAGCACGAAGGCGACATATTTTATTGTCACGATAATCGTCAGGGCCCAGACAATCAGCGACAGAACGCCCAGAACGGCGCTGCGCGGATCGGTGCCGGACGACGCATGCAGTGCTTCGCGAAGTGCATAGATCGGACTGGTGCCGATGTCGCCGTAGACAACGCCCAGCGCGCCCAGCATCAAGACCTTTGTGCTGTGCTTTTCGACCTCAGGATGGCTCGATTGTTCGACGGGTTCTGCCTCACTACCACTGTTGGTAAGGGCCATAGGCGACACTCCGATAAGCGGGCGGTGCTCTACGCTTGCTGCGATGCAATATCAAGTGCCCCGACGTGATGGCTGCCATGTTCGCCATGCGAGGCTTCCGTCTCTACCACCCGCAGGCCTTCAGAAATCTTTTGATCGTGCCGGCCATGCCATACTCCAACGCATCGGCTGTCAACCCATGTCCAATCGACACTTCGGCCAATACCGGGATGCGCTTTGCCAATGCCGGCAGGTTGCTCACCACCAGATCGTGGCCGGCATTGACCTGAAGTCCGGCGGCAAGCGCGGCGTCAGCGGTTTTTCCCAACTTTTCCAGCTCTTTCTCCGCTTTTGCAGAATCGGAAAGGCAACTGCCATACGGACCCGTGTAGAGCTCGATCCGGTCGGCGCCGGTGTCGCGCGCGGCCTTCATGCCTGCCGGATCCGCGTCGGAAAACAACGACACGCGAAAGCCCCCCTTTTTCAGGCGCTTGACGATCGGTGTCAGGAACGCCGCCTCGGCGGCGAAGTTCCAGCCATGGTCGGAGGTGGCTTGGGCAGGGTCGTCGGGCACCAGCGTCACCTGCTCCGGCTGGTGCTTTTCCACAAGCGCCAGGAAATCCTCGCTCGGATAGCCCTCGATGTTGAACTCCGCCTGAGGGAATTCGTCGTCGATCAGCGCCCTGATCTCCGGCAGGTCGGAATGCCTGGTGTGCCGCTCGTCGGGCCGCGGATGCACTGTCAGCCCATGCGCGCCCGCAGCAAGTGCGATGCGTCCGAGCCCGGTGACGCTTGGCCACGGCAGATCGCGCCGGTTGCGCAGCATGGCGATGGCATTGAGATTGACGGAGAGTTTTGCAGGCATGGCTTCTCGGGTCCGGACGTATTTGCGGCCACCTATACCGCCTTTGGCGGGAACAGACAGGGGGTTTCCGGTGTTCCAGAGGGACATATAATATCCAGCAAGAGGAAGGCCCGTGAATTATCTTGAAGAAGTGCCGGCGGTTCGCCGCATCGACACCGACCGCGACGACCTGTTCGCGATCGACGTCGTCGGCCATATCACGGCCGCCGACGCGGAGAATCTGTTCGGTTTGCTGGAGGCGGCTTACGCGCTGCACCCGAAAATCGACGTGCTGGTGCGTTTGGTCGATCATGACGGCGTCGACTGGGCCGATGTGTCGGACAGCACAATCGAACAGGGCACGGCCGATGCCGTGGCGCATATCGGCCGCTGTGCGGCAATCGGCGAGCCAAACTGGATACCGGCCGCACAAGGCATCCTGCCCGCCACCGTGCCAATCGAATTCCGGCATTTCGAGGCCGAGGACGAAGCGGCCGCCTGGGAATGGCTGGGTGCCAAGCCGATTAGTGCGCCGGTGATGCCAGCAGGGTCATGATGGTCACGCGGGATCGATCCTATCTGACGATGGTCAACCGTTCGGCCGCGCGCGTGATCGCGGTGTAGAGCCAGCGCTGGCGGGTTTCCTTGAACGCCCAGCTTTCGTCGAAAAGCACGATCTCGTTCCACTGCGAGCCTTGCGCCTTGTGCACGGTCAGCGCGTAGCCATAGTCGAAATCGTCGAAGCGCTTTTTCTGATGCCAGGGAATATCGGCGTCCGGGTCCTCGAACGCCGCTTTGAGCAGCTTGATCTTGGCAACGCCGCGGTCCGGATCGTCCTCCTCCGGTGAGACCAGCAAATTGATGCCGGGTTTCACCGTCTCGCGCGACGAGGTCATCACCTTCCACAGCGAGCCGTTGAGCAATCCCTTGGCCGGGTCGTTGCGCAGGCAGACGAGCTTGTCGCCGGCCTGCGGGTAGTCGGCATTGAACCCCTTCAGTTCGCGCAGCCGCTGATTGTACCGACGCCGCGTCCTGTTGGTGCCGACCAGCACCTGGTCCGCCTTCAGCACCAGTTCCTGGGTGACATCTTCCTTGCCGATCACCTGCGCCGTGCCATAGTCGCCGCGCATGAATTCGCGTCCCTCGCGCACGTCGAGCGCCAGCCGGATGATCGGGTTGTCGCGCGCCTGCCGGTGGATCTCGGTGAGCAGAATATCGGGCTCATGGTCGGTGAAGAAGCCGCCGCCCGAGATCGGCGGCAACTGGCCGGGATCGCCGAGAACGAGGATCGGCGTGCCGAAACTCATCAGGTCGCGGCCGAGTTGTTCGTCGACCATCGAACATTCGTCGATGACGACGAGCTTGGCCCGCGAGATCGGGCTCTGCCGGTTGAGCGAAAAGGTCGGCGACATCGAAGTCTTGCCGGTCACCTCGTCCGCCACCGATTCCTCGCCCTTTGGCCGGTAGATCAGCGAATGGATGGTGCGCGCATTGACCGCGCCCTTGGAACGCAGCACCTGCGCCGCCTTGCCGGTGAAGGCGGCGAACTGCACCTGGCCGTCGACATGCTCGGCAAAATAGCGCGCCAGCGTCGTCTTGCCGGTACCGGCAAAGCCAAACAGCCGGAAGAGCTGCGGCTTTCCGGTCTTGAGCCAGGTGGCGACCGCTTTCAGCGCATCGTCCTGTTGAGGAGAAAATTCCATCAGCGCGAGAGACCGGATTCGCGAGGGAAAGACAAGGTCGACCGCCACCGCCATTGATATCGGCGGCTGCCAAGCCGAGCCAATGATCAGGCTATCAGGAGGAATCCGGAACGTAAAGTGAACAGGGCCCAGCATCTCAAGACGCTGAAAAATGTCGCCAGCGCCCATCAAATCTCAAACTGCGACATTGCGAAGACTTGGGCAGTGTCTCGGTCTGAATCTTCACTGCTGGTGGAAGGTGCTGTTCGTACGTCCTCGTCAAATGGAACCCAGCAAGTTGCGCCAGAAGGAGATATTAAAGTCTTCGCGCAGCTAGGACCGGCTTGGGGCCGGGAGCTGCCCGTCCGCTATCGGGATGAGTTCGGCGGTTAGCCGCCGTTCGCATCCGACCTCGAGTCGGGTCATCTGATGGAGGCGCAAGAGCCCAAAGGCGGACGATCGACAGCTTTTTGAGGTGAGCGTAACGAGATTGGTCAACGGGCGGATCCCGAAAGAGGGCACCGACCCGAGAACAGTAGCTTTATCATTCTTTTCAATCCTGCGCGGTAAGGTTCCGCGCATGTGGTTGAAGACTTACTTGATCATCACCGGCGTCGGCGCGTTAGTGGCGCTGACAATGCCATGGCTGGTCATCATCGGCAGTTTCCTGATCATCCCGGGGCTCATTCTCGCGTCGATGCCAACGGCCTTCATATACGGCGTTGCCTTCGCGCTGTTCCGCTTGCTGATCGGAAGTTTCCTTTCAGGGGTTCCTCTGAACGTCATGTCGGGCGCCGCGACGCTGGCACTGTTCTGGACCATCCCCCAGCCAGGCCTCGCCTGGGCGAGGGGCATGCTGGCCAGCCTGAAGGAGCCGGACATTCAAGCGAGCGCACCGATTGCGCTCAAGGGCGACATTCTCCTCGCCCGCCCGTTCGAGGGCCGTTGCGATGCATTGTGCGCGGCCTTGCTCAAGACCCCGGGCGTCACTTCGGTCCGGGTCCAGACCCTTCGCGGTCATTCCAATACCTATCGCGTCGTGCCGGGCTCGACGCCCGGCAAACGAAGCACCGTCATCGGGCATGGCCTGCTGGAAGAGCGGCGCTACGATGCCTCCGATCCGCTCGCCCCTCAGCGCGCGCTGGAAGCCGAATGGAACCTGATGATGTCAGAGGGCAAGGCGCTGCTGCAAAGCGACGACGCCCCCGAACCCGACTTCACCATCGCGATCGAGGACGGCCCTGCCGTGCCCGATTCCAAGCCCCGACCGGGAGGGGTGGATTGGTCGCTCGAACCCTCCGCACCCCACCGCAAGGCGCTCACCATCACCGACGCCGGTGAACAGGTGCTGCTGCGGCAGTCGATCCTGTCGATCTTTGCCCCGGCGGCGCCGTTGCTGATCGGGACTTCGGGCAGGATCGAGAACTTCCGGTTCGGCTGGGCGCGTCGGCGGCTCGGTGACGGAAGGATGTACGCCGGGGTTCCGGTCAACCGGCTGCTACTCGACCACACCAGCGTTTCGCGCGGGGTGAATATGGAAGCGGCGAAGACGAGAACGCGCGAGGAACTTGCCAGAGCGCTCGACGATCCGCGTAAGCCGGTGAGCGATCCCACGTTCGCGCTCGCCAATCAGTGGATGGACTCGTTTCGCGCGAACGACCAGCCGCTCGGCGAGAGCGACCGGCGTCTGCTGGTTCGCATCTTGGAGGACCCGCGGGTGCGATCCTCAGACGGGCTGTGGGCGATCATCAAACAGGTCGATGGCGACTCCGCCGATCTGCGGCGGCTCGCCGCCCGCCGCTACCTCGCGGCCCCCGACAAGAAGGAGGCGCGCCACTGGATCAATGCCCTGGCCGGCCTCCCTGTAGGTGCATACGCCGATCCTCTGCCGGAAGAGCGCGCGATTCTCGCCGATCCGGCGGTCAGCCGCTTTGCCACCGGCCTGATCAAGCGCCAGGGCGACCGCGGCGTTGATGCCGTGCCCGACCTGTTGCGGCTGCTGCGCGAGTACTCCGTCTACGATCCGGGCAAGTATGGCTTCAGTGACCTGACCGCGGCTACCGATGCCGTGCGAAGCGGCTTTCGCCGCATTGGCCCTGCGGCCTCATTCGCGGGGTCTGAGATCGAGCAGCTCCTGGCCTCGCCGGGTCTGGAGTACCGCTACAAGACGCTCGGCCAGGAAGAATGGGACACGCTGCTGGTCGTCCTCGGGAAGCCTGTCGAAACGCTTACCAAGCCGGAAAACCGAAGTGGAACCGACGCGAGCTACCGCGAGCGCGTCGCTCAACGGGCCGCCAAGCCATACGATCCGCGCCGGGATTGATGGCTGAAACAGGAAGAAGAATCTTCAGGGACAGAGCTACGTCCGGCGACAGGATGGATGATGGGCTGGCCCGTTCGGGGTGTCGCACGGTCTGAATGTCCGGATCGTTTTCAGTGTCGATCAATAGCTGCCATTCCGCTTTCCACCAAACTGAGCCCCGAGGGTGGAGAAATGCTGTCGCTGGAAACGGTCGTTCAGCACTGCTGAAGGACCGCTCCAAGTCAGATTTCAGTGCGCTCGGCCAGCAAAAGCGCGTCCTCGATATCGACACCCAGATAGCGGACTGTGTTCTCGATCTTGGGGTGTCCAAGCAGGATCTGCACCGCTCGCAGGTTGCCGGTGGCTTTATAGATCATTGACGCCTTCGTGCGTCGAAGCGAATGCGTTCCATACTCTTGGCGCCGAAGCCCAATCGCGCTGACCCATTCATCGACGAGACGAGCATACTGTCTCGTGCTCATGTGGTGCGTATAATCAATCCGGCTCGGGAACGCATAGTCGTTGACCGTACCACCGCGCCGTTCGAGCCAGGCAAGCAAGCTTGCACGCACATCGCCGGTTAGCTCGAACTGCACCGGTCGACCTGTCTTTTGCTGAGTGACGA
Organism: Mesorhizobium sp. M5C.F.Cr.IN.023.01.1.1; assembly: GCF_003997585.1. NCBI lineage: Bacteria > Pseudomonadati > Pseudomonadota > Alphaproteobacteria > Hyphomicrobiales > Phyllobacteriaceae > Mesorhizobium > Mesorhizobium sp. M5C.F.Cr.IN.023.01.1.1. The sequence goes on from NZ_RZSU01000057.1 coordinate 12,595, forward strand.
TCCCACGCGTGGATTTCTGGGCCAGCGACCAGATCACCAATCCTGATCTTGACGAGATCGCATCCTCGCAGCTTGCTGTCGATGGCCAGGTCAAACAGCGCCCGGTCACGAAGGCGTCCTTCGCGATCGAGAAAGAAGCGAATTGCCCATATTTGTTTTTGTGTGAGTGGTCGCTTCGTACCCACCGTCTTTCCGGCATTCCACGCTGCCCGACCTTGTTCGACTGGATCAAATCGAGAGTAGCCCATGGTGTTTCTCCTTGGCCATGATTGGCCAATCCGAGAATCGGAAGGGTAGAAGCGGGCAAGCAGACTGGCAGCTCGTGTTTGCCAAAGGCAGGCAAGCGGACATCACGTTTGCAGCCTAGCCTTGCGCGGCGACACCGTTCGGATTGGGAGCCAAATCCTGTCCGGTGTCTTTCGTCTCGACATTAAAGACGCGAACGAGCCCCTCGAGGCCTTTGAGTTGGCGGGTGCCGAGGTCGACGATCGGTATTTTGTCATGCAGATGGCGCGCTACGGAATAATCGATGAGTATTTGTCGATCCTCAGCGGACGAGCACAGCCGAGACGCTAGGTTAACGACATTGCCGATCGCGGTGTAGTCAACGCGGGCTTCGTAACCAATGCGGCCCACCGTTGCCCACCCCATCGCAAGCCCCATGCCGAAGCCAATCTGATAACCACGCTGCCGCCACCCAGATATGAGGCGTTGAATGTCTTCCCGCATGTCGACAGCCATTTTTACGGCATGAAGCGCCGGCTCTTCACATGGAACCGGGGCGTTGACGAGAATCATCAATCCATCCGCCGAAAAACTGGTCAGCGTCACCTCATACCGGGTGATGATCGCGCCGAGCGCCTCATAGTACTCACGCAAGAGCTGCATGATGTCCTCAGGCTCAGCGTGCGCCGAAAATGCGGTGAAGCCACGCAAATCGCAAAAAACAGCTACCACTTCCGCGCGCTTTCCGGCGAGCATTCTCTCGTCGCCAGCCTTTTCTACGAGCTCCGCCACCTGGGGCGCCAGGAAGCGCTTTAAACGCATCATTCGCTCAGAGCGATCCCGCGATGCGGCGAGTTCCTGCGCCATTTGATTGAACCGCGCAGCCAGCCGCTCGAGCTCGTCTCCAGTGGCGATGTTGATCCGGTGATCGAATTGTCCGGCGCCGATCTTCTCCGTGCCCTCTTCCAGCAGTCGGATGGGGCCGCTCATCCGTCCCGCAAGCCAATAGGCGAGGGCCGCCGCAAAGACTGTGGCGGCGAGCAATAGACCACCGGTCCGCCAGAATGAAGCGTATAGGGGTGCAAAAGCCTCTGCCTGCGACTGCTCGACCAATACCGTCCAGCCGGCCGCGGCAACCGGCGCGCCAGCGGTCACAACGCGTTCATTCTCGGCGTTGCGGCTTGCAATCGCAATGCCGCCCGCGGCGGCGATCGCATCCCGCAGTCGGCGCAGGGCCAACGCTGCTTTCTCGTCGGCGCCCCGCATCACTTCGCTGATCGCGGGGTGAGCGATGAGGTGGCCGGCCTGGTCGACGACAAATGCCTGGCCGCTGCGGCCCACGCGGATTTCGGAAACGATGAGCCAGATAGGCTTCAGACTGATTTCGGCGATGATCGTGTTTGCTAGGACTTCCTCGTCGTAATTGGCCATCGCCATGGTTACCGACGGTACGGAACCCTGGCGATAGGTGACTGGGCCATACCAGACCTTCGCGGTGCTGGCGCCCACGACAGCAGGATCGCCTGAGCGATCCGCCCCGCCTTGCGTCCTGTTTGAGCCAGTGCGAGAGATGTGCAGCCGCTCCGCGCCAGTACCGTCGACAAGACTGATGCTGAGAATTCCCGGGACCTGGTGCATCGCCCGCACGACAAGAAGCCGAAGCTGTTTCACGCTGGCCTTGGCCGACCCGCCCTGGGGGACCGTGGAGCCGAGCGGAACCTTGATGCCGTCAAGAAAGCCCTCAATTTTGTCGGCCGCGGATGTCGCCTCGGACTTGAGCAGTGCGCTGAGGATCGCCCGCTGGTCGACATAGCTGAACCACGTGTTGCTGATGCCACTGGCGGCCATGGGAAAAACGACCGCCGCGAACAAGACCAGAAAGTATTTCCGGAACAGCGATCGACGCATGGGAGCGGCTTTGGCCCCACAGAAGCGACCGACGAGAAGTCGGACAATTCAATAGAGAAAGATACCCGAAGTTTCGTCCGATGGGTATGGGTGGGGTCGTCGTCTACCACCTATATGGCTCCACGACGCTGGTCCGTTCGTGTCCGTTTGGGCACAAAACTGTTGCGATCTGTGGAGCTTCGCCCACTTTCGGCATGGATATCGCCGGGCTAATAACCGCTATGAGGCGCGTTGCGACCGGCCTTTTTCAACACGCTTAGCGGTAAGCCGGAAAGATCTCGTAAGCTTGCTGAGCAGCTGACAAAAGCAGGTCTTTCATAAACAGCAGCGTGAAGCGTTTGGACAGAACCTAATGTCGCAATTGGCGGTCAGATATGACCTGCGCAGGCCACGAAGTTGGCTGCATTCGAAATTTTTGTCTTGCGGCGCGACGGCAAGATGGGCGCAAACGGCATTTGTCGTGATCTCAGCTATGTCTGCTTTTAGAACGCTACCTTGATAGTCCTTGCGACCGGCATTGGGCGCAAAGCCGACATGCGCGCCTTTGCCTGCAATAGTCTGCTTCGGGGTCAAATCACGTCGTACAATGCTCGCAACTGAACGACCTTGAGGGTCATAAGCCAAAATTCGAACTGATATGAGACGCTGCCCGCTCCTGCAAACTCAGGCATTACGAAGACTCAAGCTGCCTACCCGGCCGAGCCAGGATCGTTCTCCAGCAGGATCGGCTTGCCGTGCGGCGTTGCGTGGGCGGCGCGTTCCCAGGCGGCGGCAAGCGTATCGATGTCGCCCTTCCCGGCAATGCCCTTGGCCGACAGCAATCTCTCCAGCGCTGCCAGCCAGTGCTCGTAATAGTCGTGGCCATCGCTTGCGGCACCCGGCTTCTTGACCTCGGCGGACAGAGCGTCCGCCCATTCGCTCCAGGAAAACAGGCCCTTGTCGTGCAGCGCGACCGTCATGGCGAAGGCTTCGGCCTGCCACGGTTCGGCGAACACCGGCTCATCGAAACCGGGCGGCGGTCCGGCCGCCTCACGCTGGTTCAAGATAGCTCTCCCAGGCGTCGATCGACACGGTCAGCGTCGGGTCGGCGCCCTCGCCCCAAATCTCCGCGCCGTCAAAAACCACCGTATAGACCCATTGTGGGTTCTCGCCATGGCCGTGCGCATTCGTATCAGGGAAGACAAAACCATCGCGCACCGCCTCGATCGTTCCCTGCTTGCCGCGTGCATAGCGCGGCAGCCTTGTGTGGCCGGTCGGATGAAAATTTCTCGTCCGCACGAGGTCGCCCAATTTGAACCGCGCCGATGTGGCAATCGGCCGGTCGCACGGCCCGCCCCTGGCCAGTACCGCCGGCACGTTTTCGGCCTTCAGCACCCTTATGGGCGTCGCAGCAGGGTCGACCGCCTTGCCGGCGGCCAGATCGCGGTCGCTGACGAAGCCATGCCGCTTCAGCAACGTTTCGAGCGCCTTGATCCAGATCTCATAATAGCTCGAGGCATAATAGTCGGCGGGACGCAGCGATTCCCGCGCATGCCGGCTCTCGTCGAGGGTCCAGGCGCCCATGGCGCCGGCGCACAAGGTCACGCCAAGCGCACGCCTTTCCCAGTCGGCATGGAAATAGGGCTCATCCTTTTCGGGTGCAACCGGCCCGAACCCCATCTGCCCGCCGAGATCCTGCGGCCCGTTCATGTCGGCGCCCGCGCCAGTCCGGTGCCGATCATGGCGTCGCGCGTCACCAGATCCGCCAGCCGCTCCTCGCTCCAGCCGTCGGTGCCCTTCGGCCGCATCGGCACGACCAGATAGCGCAGCTCGGCGGTGGAGTCCCACACTCGGATTTTTGTTGTCATCGGCAGCGTCAGCCCAAATTCCTCGAGCACGCCGCGCGGATCGATGACAGCGCGCGAACGATAGGGCGGCGCCTTGTACCAGACCGGCGGCAGGCCGAGCACCGACCACGGGTAGCAGGAGCACAGCGTGCAGACGACGAGGTTGTGCGTGTCCGCCGTGTTGAACACGGCCTGCATGTGCTCCCCTTGCCGGCCGGTGTAGCCGAGCGAACCGATCGCAGCCGTCGCGTCGCGTTTCAGCCAGACAGCGAAGTCCGGCTCGACCCACGCCTTAGCCACCACCTTGGCGCCGTTGCGCGGACCGATTTTTGTCTCGTAGGTATCGACGATCACGTCGATCGCCGCCGGATCGATCAGCCCTTTCTGGGTGAGGATCGTCTCCAGCGCGCGCACCCGGGCGGCAAAAGGATCAAGCTCGTTGTCATGGTCGTGATCGTGGGACATGGCCGTAAATTACGGCTGCACGCATCCCACCGCAAGCGCCACGGTTTGGAAAGGCGCGAAGCGACCAGAATTGTGGCTTTCGAAAAACGAAACGGAACGGATCGTATGGTTGGCACCAGCCGGAAGCATTGCAGGCCGGCATCACCTGATATCAATGCGTCTACCGAAGCATCGGCCACAGCGTCGCCGCCAGCAGCACGCCCATGGCGATGTTGAACCATTTCAGCCGCATCGGATCCGACAGAAAACCGCGCAGCGCCGTGCCGAAACCTGCCCACACCGAAACACTCGGCAGGTTGACCACGGTGAAGGCTATCGAGATCAACGCCACCGAGAGAAACGGATGCTCCGGAATGGCATAGACGGCCATGGCAGTGATAGCCATCACCCAAGCCTTGGGATTGACCCACTGGAACGCCGCCGCATCGATGAGACGCATCGGTCGCGCATTGGCCTCGCCCTTGCCGCTAAGCGATCGCGACATGGCGATCTTCCAGGCGAGATAGAGCAGGTAGACGCCGCCCGCGATCTTCAATCCGGTGTGCAGCGCCGGAAACACCGTCAGCACGGCGCCGAGACCGAAGCCGACGGCAAGCAACAGCACGAGGAAGCCGATGCTGATGCCCAGCATATGCGGGACGGTTCTTACGAAGCCGAAATTCACGCCGGAAGCCAGGAGCATGAAGTTGTTCGGCCCCGGCGTGATCGAAGTCACGAAGGCATAGACCAGCAGGGCAAGAAATGCATCGAGGGTCATGGCTTCTTCCCAAACAGGTCAGCAATATTGTCTTTTTGGTTCAGGCGCACAAAGGCCACCCCGCGACGGCAGCCGGGCCAGAGGGTCAGCACCAAAAGCAACAGACAGGTGTAGGCGGCGCCAGCGCATTGGATGCCATAGCGCCGGACGGTTTACATCCCTTGCGGGCCGCGATTCATCGCCGCCACGCCGGTCCGGCAGATCTCGACCAGGCCGAGCGGTTTCATGATAGCGATGAACTGGTCGATCTTGGAGCCCTTGCCGGTGATCTCGAAGATGAAATGCTCGGTATTGGCGTCGATGACGCTGGCGCGGAAGGCATCGGCCAGCCTCAGCGCCTCGACGCGACCTTCGCCAGTGCCGGCCACTTTCACCAGCGCGAGTTCCCGCTCCAGCGGCCGTTCCTGGCCGAGCTCATGCGAGCGCACGGTGAGATCGACAACACGGTGCACCGGCACGATGCGCTCGAGCTGATGCTTGATCTGCTCCAGCACATGCGGCGTACCCCGCGTTACGATGGTGATGCGCGACAGATGCTTTTCATGTTCGGTTTCGGAGACCGTCAGGCTCTCGATGTTGTAGCCGCGCCCGGAAAACAGGCCGATGACCCGGGCCAGCACGCCCGGCTCGTTGTCGACCAGCACGGAAAGCGTGTGAGTCTCCGGCTTTTCCGTTTCCTTGGCGATGAAGTAGGCGGAGCCGGTCGGTTGAAGCTGTGCGTTCATGACATGAATCTCGATTTCAAACTTTTGAGCCAATTCTCTGTTTACGCACGGCTTCTTCCGACAGCCCTGCCCGGCTGACAGTTACACCAGTTCCCTGCCCTTGGCGTCGATGGCGTTGGCCACCGCCTCGTCGGTCGCCTCATCCGGCAGAAGCATCTCGTTGTGCGCCTTGCCCGACGGGATCATCGGGAAGCAGTTGGCAAGTGTCGCTACCCGGCAGTCGAAGATCACCGGCTTCTTCACCGAAATCATCTCCTTGATCGCGTCGTCCAGCTCGTCCGGCTTCTCGCAGCGGATGCCGTGGCCGCCATAGGCTTCGGCAAGCTTGACGAAATCCGGCATCGCTTCGGTGTAGGAATGCGACAGCCGGTTGCCGTGCAGAAGCTGCTGCCACTGCCGCACCATGCCCATATACTGGTTGTTGAGGATGAAGATCTTGATCGGCGCTTCGTGCTGCACCGCGGCACTCATCTCCTGCATCGTCATCTGCACCGAGGCGTCGCCGGCAATGTCGATGACCAGCGCATCCGGGTGCGCGATCTGGACGCCGAGCGCCGCCGGCAGGCCGTAGCCCATCGTGCCGAGCCCGCCGGAGGTCATCCAGCGGTTCGGCTTCTCGAAATGATAGTGCTGCGCCGCCCACATCTGGTGCTGGCCGACCTCGGTGGTGATGTAGGTGTCCATGTCCTTGGTCAGCGCGTAGAGCCGCTGGACGGCATACTGCGGCATGATCACGTCGTGGTTCATCTTGTAGGCAAGCGAATCCCGCGCCCGCCATTTCGCGATCTGTTCCCACCACGGGTGGAGCGCCTTCTTGTCGGCTTTGGCGGTCGCCCGCCACAGCCGCACCAGATCCTCCAGCACCCGGCCGACATCGCCGATGATGGGCACATCGGTGTGGACGTTCTTGTTGATCGACGATGGATCGATGTCGATATGGATCTTCTTCGAGTTCGGCGAGAACGCGGTGAGCCGACCGGTGATACGGTCGTCGAAGCGCGCGCCGATGCAGACCATGACGTCGCAATCATGCATCGCCATATTGGCTTCATAGGTGCCGTGCATGCCGAGCATGCCCATCCAGTTCTTGCCCGACGCCGGATAGGCGCCAAGGCCCATCAGCGTCGAGGTGATCGGGAAGCCGGTCAGATCGACCAGTTCGCGCAGCAAATGGCTGGCTTCCGGGCCGGAATTGATGACACCGCCGCCCGTATAGAGGATCGGCCTCTTCGCGTTGGCCATCAGTTCGACCGCCGCCTTGATCTTTTCCAGGTCGCCCTGAACCTTAGGCTGATAGCTCGTGCGCGGCGCCGTCTGTGGCGGCACGTAGATGCCCTTGGCGAACTGCACGTCCTTCGGAATATCGACGACGACCGGACCGGGACGTCCTGTCGTTGCGACGTGGAAGGCCTCGTGGATGATTGCCGCGAGCTCGTTGACGTCCTTCACCAGCCAATTGTGTTTGGTGCAGGGGCGCGTGATGCCGATCGTGTCGCACTCCTGGAACGCGTCCGAGCCGATCAGCGAGGTCGGTACCTGACCGGTCAGGCAGACCAGCGGGATCGAATCCATCAGCGCGTCCTGCAGCGGCGTGACCGCGTTGGTGGCGCCCGGCCCCGAGGTCACCAGCATGACGCCGGCCTTGCCGGTCGAGCGCGCATAGCCCTCCGCCGCGTGGCCCGCGCCCTGCTCGTGACGGACGAGGATGTGCTCGACATCGTCCTGTTGGAAGATTTCATCATAGATCGGGAGAACCGCGCCGCCCGGATAGCCGAAAACATGCTTGACGCCATTGTCCTTCAGCGCCTGCACCACCATTTCGGCGCCCGTCATATCGCGCCGCTCATTCTGTCCACTGCTCATCGGTCTGGTCCCGTACTGTCCGCCATCGGCGATTGCTGGTCGTTTAGTCGTGTTTCGGGCAATAAAAAAGGCCCCCGAGGGAGCCTGTGTCTGCGCATGGGAGGTTTTCGCCCGGCGGTTACACCGCCTTGCCCACGCGCTTTCCTACTACGAGAATGAGTGCCGTTTTCATGGTGGCGGACAATAGAATTGGTTTTGCGCCGCTGTCAACGGTGAATGTGGCACGATGCCAGGCGGCGGCACATTCGCCCCTTGTGCACTCCGCGCGGCATTTGCGCCGCGCGGGGTCTTCCGTTTTCAGGCATTCAGCACCACGCCCCTCGCCTTGGCCCAGCGCTCGACGATCTTGCGCTCCTCCGGCGAGGCGAGACGATTGCCGAAACCGCGCACCTGCACTGCACGGTTTTGCGGTCGAGCTCGATCGTCAGCAACCGCTCGACTTTGCCGAGCGCTGTGCGCCGCAGCACCCAGATCGAGGCGTTGCCGGCAATGCATTTGGCCGCGTACATCGAGACGCAATGATGCATCGCTCGGCTCTCGGCAACCAGATCCTCGGCCGTCTTGAGTTGGCGAACGAAGAAACGCTCGCCATGCGCCTTCGCCTCCTTGGAGGATGGCTGCCAATCCCAGTCCTCGAGGCGCGAGCCGTCCCAGGCGCGGCCCTGCGACTGCATTCCGGCAGTACGCGGAGCCCGCCCGGCAGCGCGGCGGCGCATCGCCTCGATGCGTTCGATCGCGGCAATGTCGCGATGCCACTCCAGCATTTGCCGACGCAGCGAGGCGAGCGTACGACCCTTCAGGGTGTATGCTGCGTCGCGCTGGTGCATCGCGCCAATATAGTCGCACAGATCATCGATCTCCTCCTTCGACGCGGGATGCCCGCAGAAGAACCGCGTCACCTCGCGCCAGAAGACCAACTCCCCGCGCGGTGTGCGCGCAACTTTCGTCCGCGCAAGTCGGGCCGCTAACCCCGGATCATCCGTATAGGACCGGGCGATCGCCACCTGAAACGCCTCGTCGAACGTGAAATCGCCGGATAAGTTTAGGAAACAATGCACCTCCTTGCGGGACAGCCACGCATTGGCGCCCGCCTTGTAGAGCGAGTCGCCACGCGCAACCGCGATATACCAGGCCTTGCGGAGCGCAACCTCGCTGGCATCCAGCCCCGAAGCATCCAGCCAGATGCCCTCGAGCGCAGCCGAAACCGGGTAACGCGCATAAAGATGGCGCGCGGCAGCCAGCCGCAAGCGCGCACGGTCGCGCGTCTTCAGCTTTGGACGCCACAGCGCACCGTCGCGGATCGCCATACCGGCAAAGCCCCGGCGAGCGTCGTCAAGCGCCCGCTCGAAATCCGGAGCGGGACGCGCGACGGGAGAGACCCGCCGCAGCGTTACGGCATATGCTTCAATGCGTTCGCGCTCGGCTTCCTGCCTGCGCTGGATCATGGACCTCGCCATGGCCGTTCTTCCTGATTGGTACCCTGTCAGCCGCACGCAATTCCAGCGTCGGCACGGAATGTGTCGATCTGGGTTGCCGGATTGACAGGGTCTCCTTTCAGGAGGACGGGTTAGGAATGGGCGGTTCTCTAAGCCCGCAGCAAACTTGACGCAAGAGCCATTCTTTCAACGATTACAATGGTCTGATGGCGTGTTGCAAAGGTGCAACTTTGGTTTCAGCCAGCAACGATTGTCGGCGGGGAACTCTCGGTGCGCTGGTGCGCGCGAAAATGTGGGGCAAATGGTTCGCCGCCGCGCGGACCAGCGCGCGCCAGAATTTTTGCGATAAGCCATTGAAACCGCGCCAAACTATTTGACGACGTGACGCGGCGCACAGTTTGCCGCGATACTCCGGTCAACCGGGCTGGGAGGGTCCGGCAAAGCCACGGTGACGACCAGGACTTCACGGGAGGAAATTTGATGCTCGACAATGCCCCAGCCAAGAAACTGTCCGACTTGCTCGACCAATTCGGCGCAGCGCTTGCCGCCGGCGACATCGACAAGGCGGTCGGGTGCTTCCAGGAAGACTGCTACTGGCGCGACCTGGTGACCTTCACCTGGAACATCAAGACCATGGAAGGTCGCGACCAGGTGCACGACATGCTGACGAGCCAGCTGGCGAAGACAAGACCTTCGAACTGGGCGATCGCCAAGGGCGAAGACGCCACCGAGAGCGACGGGCTGCTCGAAGGTTGGATCAGTTTCGAAACGGAGGTTGCGCGCGGCTTCGGCCATATCAGGCTGAAGAACGGCAAGATCTGGACGCTGCTCACCACTATGGTCGAGCTGAAGGGTCATGAGGAACCCGCCGGCTTCGCCCGGCCGTTGGGCGCCAAGCATGGTCACGGAAAAAACCGGCCGACCTGGAAAGAGGAGCGTGAGAAAGAAACCGCCGAACTTGGCTTTGTCAGTCAGCCCTACACGCTGATCATCGGCGGCGGCCAGGGCGGCATTGCGCTCGGCGCCCGGCTGAGGCAGCTCGGCGTGCCGACCATCATCGTCGAGAAGAACGAGCGTGCCGGCGATTCATGGCGCAGGCGCTACAAGTCGCTCTGCCTGCACGACCCGGTCTGGTACGATCATCTGCCCTATATCGACTTCCCGAGAAACTGGCCGGTCTTCTCGCCCAAGGACAAGATCGGCGACTGGCTGGAAATGTACACCAAGGTCATGGAGCTGAACTACTGGTCCTCCACGGAGGCCAAGAGCGCCGCCTATGACGAGGAGAAAAAGGAGTGGACGGTCGTCGTCCATCGCGGTGGCAAGGACATAACGCTGAAGCCGAAGCAGCTGGTGCTGGCCACCGGCATGTCGGGCCGGCCCAACATCCCGAAGTTCAAGGGCATGGAGAATTTCAAGGGTGATCAGCACCATTCTGCGAATCATCCCGGTCCGGACAGCTACGTTGGCAAGAAGGTCGTCGTCATCGGTTCGAACAATTCCGCGCACGATATCTGCGCCGCACTCTGGGAAGCCGGCGTCGACGTCACCATGGTGCAACGCTCGACCACGCATATCGTCAAATCCGACACGCTGATGGATGTCGGGCTCGGCGCGCTCTATTCGGAGCAGGCCGTGCAAAACGGCATGACCACGGCCAGGGCCGATCTCATCTTCGCCTCCCTGCCCTACAAGATCCTGCACGAGTTCCAGATCCCGCTCTACGAAAAGATGAAGAAGCGCGATGCCGCCTTCTATGAGGGCCTGGAAAGGGCCGGCTTCATGCTCGACTGGGGCGACGACGGTTCGGGCCTATTCATGAAATATCTCAGGCGCGGTTCCGGCTACTACATCGACATCGGCGCCTCCCAGCTGATCATCAACGGCGCCATCAAGCTGAAGAGCGGCGTCGACGTGACCGAGATCAAGGAACATTCGGTCCTGCTCAGCGACGGCACCGAGCTGTCGGCCGATGTCGTCGTCTACGCCACCGGCTACGGTTCGATGAACGGCTGGGCGGCGGAGCTGATCTCGAAAGAAGTCGCCGACAAAGTCGGGAAGTGCTGGGGTCTCGGCTCGAACACCACCAAGGACCCGGGCCCCTGGGAAGGCGAACAGCGCAACATGTGGAAGCCGACACAACAGGAAGCGCTCTGGTTCCACGGCGGCAATCTGCACCAGTCACGCCACTATTCGCAGTTCCTGTCGCTGCAGTTGAAAGCACGGCTCGAGGGCATCGCAACGCCTGTCTACGGGCTGCAGGAGGTCCACCACACGGGATAGAAATTCGGGGCTGTTACCGGGAGTGGCCGATGCGCTTCCAGTAGATAAGCGTACCGGTCAGTCCGCCATGCGGCTTCAATGCAAAGTCCGGTATCTCACCGGCAAGCGTGAAGCCCAACCTCTCATAGAGACCGGAAGCGCCCTCCTCTGTCGCCGTATCCAGGACCAGCAGCGTGCGGCCTTTTTCGACTGCGAGGCTTTCGGCCGCCGACATCAGGCGAGTAGCCACGCCTTTGCCGCGATGGTCGACGCGGGTCATCAGCTTGGCGATCTCGGCCCGGTGCGGCTGGTTGGGGGGAAAGTCGAGCAGCAAGGTAACGGTGCCGACCAGAGCCTCGCCGTCCCAGGCACCGAGCACAGCTCTTTCGCCTCTTGCAGTCGCAAGAAGCGACTTCCTCCAGAAGGCGCCTGCGGCGTCCGGCGCCAGCGGATGCATGAAACTGACCGATCCACCGGCCGCTACCGTCTCGATCAGCATATCGACCAACAATGCATGCGTTTCAGCAGTTTGTGTCAGCGCCTTGATTTCGATGGAACTCATGCGTGCAAGATCCCTGGAGCGAGATGAAAATCGCTGTGAATGCGCGAGCGTCGGTCGGGCCATAAGATGCGGCCCTGTCATCAGCCTCTGGCCAGCGCGACCAGATACTCGGCGGCGTCCGGTCCCGGAGCGTGGAAGCTGCAATCCGACGGCGCGCCAAGCGCCAGGCAGTCACCCGATTCGAGACTGTGGACGATGTCGCCCTCGGTGAATTCCAGCCGTCCGGACATCAGCCATATCTGTTGTCTGATGAAGGCATATGACGCTGCCGGAAAGCTCACCTTGGCTCCCGCCGGCAATTGAACCCGGATCAGCTCGAGCGGCATATCCGAGACCGGCGAAAGATGCCGCCTGACATAGCCTGTTGCGGGATCGCGCCAAAGCGGTTGATCGTTTTCGCGAAGCAGCCCGCCGCCTTGCAGCTCGGCCCGCGCGATGAGGGTGGAAAGCGTCATGCCGAAGGCCGCGGCGACCCGCACGAGAAGTGCTGCGGTCGGGCTCGTCTTGCCGCGCTCTATCGTGCTGAGCATGGCTTTCGACACGTCGGACCGGTCCGCGAGCTCCGCCAGCGACCAGTCCCTCAAGGTTCTTTCGGAGCGTATTCGCCTGCCGATGGTCGCCGAGATGTCGTTCGCTATGTTAGTCATAAAATCCGATATATCGAAATTTTGACGTAGAGCAAGGCCGGTCGAATTCAATTTTCACGAATGGCTTAATTGCTCTTACACCATCCGACCTCACCCCGCCTTAACCCCGTCGATGTAAGGTCGATCGCCTGGGGAAATGGGAAACAGCCTGTCCATGTTCGTCGACCGCGAAGCCTCCGTCGGAGAGCCGGCATTGCAGGAGCGCCGCAAGGCGGAGCAGAACGAGAAGCGCATTCTGGGCAATGTCGTCCAGTGCGACGGCGCGCGCGCCACCATCAGCGCCTATGCGGCCGATGTCGAAGGCACGGTCACCGGCCATTGGAGCGTCGGCAAGATGATCTCCATCAACCTTGGCGCCACGCGAACCGTCGGCCTGGTCTACGAGATCGGCAAGTCGGATCGCGCCTGGAGCAATGCGGGCCAGAACCCAATCGAGGTCAGTATCGAGCTCATCGGCGAGGTGCGCGACGGCGCCGAGCCCGGCACCAAACCGATTTTCGACCGCGGTATCACCACCTATCCGCATATCGGCGCCATCGCCCACCGTATCCGCAGCCGCGACTTGCAGGCGGTCTATGATCTCGCCGGACGTCATTCGATTACCATCGGAACGCTGTCACAGGATGAGGCGATCGACGCCAACATCGCCATTGACGACACGCTGGCGCGCCATTTCGCCATTGTGGGCACCACCGGCGTCGGCAAATCCACCGCCGTCTCGCTGCTTTTGCGCAAATCGATCGCCGCTCGACCCGACCTGCGCGTTATCATCCTCGATCCGCACAACGAGTTCGCCGCGTCCTTGCCCGAGCACTGCGTCAGGGTCGATTCGACGACGCTGGACCTGCCCTTCTGGATGTTCAAGCTCGAGGAATTCGCCGAAGTGCTGTTTCGCGGGCGCGAGACCGTGCCGGAAGAGGTCGATGCTTTGCGCGATCTCATTCCCGCAGCCAAGAACCTGTATCGCAACCCGAATTCCGGCACCTATCTCAGGCGTGGCACTGATGCACTGACCGCGGACACCCCGGTGCCCTATCGCGTTGTCGATCTTATCAAGCAGATCGACGAGCGCATGGGACTGCTGGAAAGCAAGAACGACCGCCCCACCCTCAAATCGCTGAAGACGCGCATCGAATCGGCAGCCTCGGATCCGCGCTACCGCTTCATGTTCAATTCGCGGCTGATCGAAGATACCATCCACGAGACGATCGGCAATATTTTCCGCGTGCCGCATCACGGGCGCCCGGTGACCTGCTTCGAGATGGCCGGCATGCCGTCGGAAGTGGTCAATTCTGTCTGTTCGGTGCTGGCGCGCCTGGCCTTCGACCTTGCACTGTGGAGCGAAGGCCGGCTGCGGCTGCTTTTGCTGTGCGAGGAAGCACACCGCTATATGCCGGCCGATCCGCGCCTTGGTTTTGCGCCGACCCGACACGCGCTGTCGCGCATCGCCAAGGAAGGCCGCAAATATGGCTGTTATCTTGGTATCGTCACCCAGCGCCCGGGCGAGCTCGATCCCACCATCCTGTCGCAGTGCTCGACCTTTTTCGCCATGCGGCTCGCCAACGAGCAGGACCAGGCGATCATCCGCTCGGCGATCGCCGATTCCTCAGCCTCGACGCTGGCATTCCTGTCTTCGATGGGCCAGCGCGAAGCCATCGCCTTCGGTGAGGGCGTGGCGACGACCATGCGGCTGAAGTTCGAGAAAATGTCCGATGACCTGATTCCAGGCACGGCCAAGCGCGAGGAAGCCTTGCCGTCCGAAATGGGCAATGATGTCGACCTCGTGGCGATCGTCGAAAGGCTGCGCAACGTGCCAAAACCACAGCAGGCGATGGCCTTCGCCGAAGTCGTGGATTCCGGCCGACAGGCCGGTGACCCCAACTACCGCAAGCCGCCTGTCCCGCGCGCCCAACCCGACGACGATTTCGACATGCGTTATGGCCTGAAACCCGCAACCTTCGGCCTGCGCCCGCAGAACGATTGAGCCGGCGACGGTTAAAGTCTCCATAGATCCAGCGCCCTGCGCGCTTGAGATACCGGGCAAGCTTTCACTGCTTGGGTAAATCCCGTCAGGAAATTCGTCAGGCTGAGCCGGATAGTGTCGTCGAGAACCGGAGCTGAGTGGACATTCAGTCCACGAGCACCGGAAGCGCAGAAAACGGCATCAGGCGGCCAGCCTCACGAATTAAGTGACGGGATCTTAGGCGCAGACGCGGTTTCGGCCTTGCCTCTTGGCCTCATACAGCTGGCGGTCGGCGCGGCGATAGAACTCTTCGGCGGTTTCCTTACGGTCCCAGACGGCAAGGCCGACGCTCGTGGTGATCTTCAGGCGGACATTGCCGGACAGTATAGACATGTTGGCAATCGCCTTGCGGATGCGCTCGGCGAATTTGGACAGAAGTTCGGCGTCCATGTTGGGCGTGACCACTGCGAACTCCTCGCCACCCAGGCGCGCCACCACATCGTGATAGCGTGTCATGTCCTTGAGACAATTGGCGACCGCCCGCAACACCTCGTCGCCAACATCATGGCCGTGGGTGTCGTTGACCTGCTTGAAATGGTCGAGATCAAGGATCATCAGCCCGACCGGCTTCTCGATGCGACGGAATTCCTCGAGATATTCCTTCAGTGCATCGTCGAAATAGCGCCGGTTCTGCATACCGGTCAGGCTGTCGGTCAGCGCTGCATGCTCCAGCGTTTCCGAACGGGCGCTGAGCGAAACCGTCATGGCGCGCAGCTTGCCTTCTTCTGTCGCCTGCTTGCGGATCAGCGGGTAGATAAAGAAAATGCCGAAGAACAGGGCAGTAGCCAAAAGAACGCCGGTCCCAAACAACAGCTTGTTGAGATAGATGATCTTGTCGACCCTTGCGGGTGTATGAACGTCTTCGGCGAAGGCCTGCAGAAGCCCATAGGCGTGAAGCGTCACCAGGCCGGCGGCCAGGATCACGAAGATAAACACGAAAAAGGCTGATTCCGCCTTGTGAAAACGCATCTGCTCCCCGTTGCAAAATTCCCAAAGACGTTATGGCATGGACGGGCTTACGGAGGGTTAATTAGGACAACTTCGACGGGAAATCTCCCCTCAAAATCAACTTTTCAGGTTGCACTGGAAAGCGGATCCGAGATCGTGGATTCCACACGATCACCAGGGCGCAATCTCATCCATTCCGGACCCAACTGATGGCTGAACCAGGTCGCCTGGCGCTTGGCATATTGTCGCGTCGCGATCTTCGCGCGCTCGATCGCTTCGGGGAAACTCAACTCGCCGGCCATTGCGGCCTGGAGTTCGCGAACGCCGATCGCTTTCATCGCCGGCAAGTCGGGATCGAGGCCAAGGTCGGCCAGCCGCCTGACCTCGTCGAGAGCGCCCTTCTCCAGCATGCGGTCGAACCGCGCCTCGATCCGCTCCACCAGCTCCGCTCGGTCCGGTTCGATCAGAAAGAAACGCGTGCTGGCCCTGTCGATCAGTGGACGGCCGCGCGCCGCCTGCCATTCCAGGATGGAACGGCCCGATGCGTCGAGCACCTCCAGCGCCCGCACGACGCGCTGGCCGTCGGTCGGCTTCAGCATCATGCCGGTTGCGGAATCCTCGCGCATGAGGATGCGGTGCAGCTTGGCTGCGCCCTGCTCCTGGAGTTCGTAGCGCCAGCGATCACGGATCGACTGCGGAATGTCGGGCATTTCCGAAATGCCTTCCGCAAGCGCCCGAAAATAAAGCCCCGTACCACCGACGAAAATCACCGGCCGTTCCAAGAACGCACCGTTGTCGATGAGCTTCGTCACATCGCGCAGCCAGGCGCCGGTGGAATATGCGGTGGAGGGATGAACATGTCCGTAGAGGAAATGCGGGACGCGAGCGAGTTCGGCAGCAGTCGGCCGCGCCGTCAGCACGTCGAGCACCGAATAGACTTGCATGGAATCGGTGTTGACGATGACGCCGCCGTTATGCTCAGCGATGTCGAGCGCAAGGGCGGACTTGCCGCTGGCGGTCGGCCCGGCTATCAGGATCGCGTTCTTAACGCGGCCCTCGCCCGCCTGCCCGCCGGAATTTTCGATGCCGCTGATCGCCACGCTTGTGTCCCATCCCGCCGGCCGCGCATTGTCGCCGGCGCTTGCGAATATGGTGTCAAGGGCGGTCGGCGCAAGCACTGTTCGCTGGCTGGCCGAAGGCATCGCCTGTGAATTTGCTTTGCCCGAGGCGGCCGAAGCCGTTGAAACGACCGCCAGCCTGCGCGCCGTGCTCGCACCCGAACCGGTCGACGTGATCGTCCAGCAGGCCGAGGGAAGGCGGAAGAAAATCCTCATCGCCGATATGGATTCGACCGTTATCGACCAGGAGTGCATCGACGAGCTTGCCGACGAGATCGGCGTCAAGGATTACGTCGCCGCCATCACGGCGCGATCGATGAATGGCGAGATCGCTTTCGAGCCGGCCTTGCGCGAGCGGGTGGCGCTGCTGAAAGGCCTCGACGCTGCCGTGGTCGACCGCGTCATCGCCACCCGCTTGACGCTGGCCTCCGGCGGCCGCGCACTTGTCCAGACCATGCGGGCCAATGGCGCATGGACTGCACTCGTGTCGGGTGGCTTCAACGTCTTCACCTCACGAATCGCCACCATGCTCGGCTTTCAGGAGAACCGCGCCAATCGCCTGATCGAGCAGGACGGCCGCTTCACCGGGCTGGTGGCCGAGCCGATCCTGGGGCGTGCCGCCAAGGCCGATGCGCTGCTCGAGATTTCGGCGCGCCTCGGGCTGACGACCGCCGACGCCATTGCTGTCGGCGATGGCGCCAACGACCTCGACATGATCCGCCTTGCCGGCGCCGGTGTGGCACTTCATGCCAAGCCTGTCGTGGCGGCGGAGGCAAAATTCCGCATCGACCACGCCGACCTGACCGCGCTGCTCTATCTGCAGGGCTACCGGCGGGAGGAATTTGTGGAGTGACGCCGATCCGCACCGAGCGCCTGATCCTGCGCAACTGGGAGGATCGCGACCGTGAGCTCTTCCACCGCATCAATTCCGACGAACGCGTCATGGAATTCTTTCCATTTCGCCGCGACCGCGCTGCCGCGGACGCCAAAATGGACGAGTTCCGCGCCTGGATCGCCGAGGATGGCTACGGTTTCGCTGCCGCCGAGATAATTGAAACGCGCCAATGCATCGGCTTCGTCGGCCTCCTCGACACCGATCATTTGCCCTTCCTGCCTGCCGGCACAGTCGAGATCGGCTGGCGGCTGGCGCCCGAATTCTGGGGCCATGGCTATGTCACCGAGGCAGCCGAAGCGTGGCTCGCCTATGGCTTCGAAACGCTTGGCCTCGACGAAATCGTGTCCTTCGCCGTTAGGGATAACAGCCGTTCCACAGCCGTCATGCAGCGCCTGGGCATGATCGCCGACCCGGCCAGCGATTTCGAGCACCCCGACATTCCGGACAGCCATGCCATGCTCAAGCGGCATGTGTTCTACAGGCTGACAGCCAAGGATTGGCAAGCAAGAAAAAAGGCGGGTTGCTAGCCGCCTTTTTTCCTCTGTAGTCTTTACCGGACTCAATCCATACGGATCGTCACAAACCGCAATTCGCCGGTCTTCGACGCCAGCATCAGCAGCGCGTTCTTGCGTCCCTGCTCCTTCAACGCGGCAATCCGGTCCATGACATCCTTGGGCGTAGCAACCGATTCCTGCGCGATCTCGGTGATCACCTCGCCGGCCTGGATGCCGCGTTCGGCAGCGGCCGAATCCTTGGTGACTTCGGTGATGACGACGCCGGAGACTTCGGCGGCGATGCCGAATTTCGTCCGCATCTCATCGTTGAGCTCGCCAACGGTCATGCCGAGCACGGAAGCCGTCGAAACGGCGGGCGCCTCGTCGCCATTATCCTTGTCGGCGGTGCCGTTCTCGCCGCTGGCAAGCTTTTCGCCATCTTCGAGCCGGCCGAGCGTCACCTTCACGGTCTGCTCGACGCCCTTGCGCACGATGACCACATCGACAGCCTTGCCGACCGTGCTCTCCGCGACGACGCGCGGCAAGTCGCGCATTTCATTGACGTCCCTGCCGTCGAACTTGATGATGACGTCGCCCGCCAGGATGGTGCCGTTGTCGACAGGCCCGCCCTTGATGACGCCGGCGACCAGCGCGCCCTTAGCGGTGGCCATGCCGAGGCTTTCGGCAATGTCGTCCGTCACTGGCTGGATGCGCACGCCGAGCCAGCCGCGCCGCGTCTCGCCGAACTGGCGGAGTTGGTCGACGACGCCCAACGCAAGCTGCGAGGGAATGGAAAAGCCGATGCCGATCGAGCCGCCGGACGGCGAGATGATCGCCGTGTTGATGCCGATCACCTCGCCGTCGCTGTTGAACAGCGGTCCGCCGGAGTTGCCTCGGTTGATCGCAGCATCGGTCTGGATGAAGTCGTCATAGGGACCGGAATTGATGTCGCGGTTGCGGGCCGAGACGATACCAACCGTCACGGTGCCGCCGAGGCCGAACGGATTGCCGATCGCCATCACCCAGTCACCGACACGCATCTTGCTGGAATCGCCGAATTTCACCGCCGTCAGTTTGTGCCCTTTCGGATCGACCTTCAGCACCGCCACGTCGGTCTTGGTATCGGTGCCGACCAGCGTCGCCTTCAGCGTCACGCCGTCGGAGAAATTCACCTCGATGTCGTCGGCATCGGCGATCACGTGGTTATTCGTCACCACGATACCCTGCTCGGCGTCGACCACGAAGCCGGAGCCCAGCGACTGCACCTTTTGCGAGGGGTTGCCCTGTTCGCCGGGACGGTTCTTGAAGAAATCGTCGAAGAAATCCTGGAAGGGCGAGCCCTCCGGAAGCTGCGGCATCGGCACCGCTCCCGGGCCCTCCGTGCCCTTCACCCTCTGCGAGGTCGATATGTTGACCACGGCGCCGAGCAGGCCCTGCGCGAGATCGGCGACCGAAGCGGGGCCGTCGGCGGCGGCCGCCGGCGTCACCAGCGACGGGACGGTCGCTGCGCCGATAAGAAGTGCTGCAGCACCCACGGTGAACGTCCGCCTCGCCGCGCGCAAAAACCTGTTGGATCTCATCGAGAAGTCTCCCGGTGTCTCTGAAAAGAAATGCGCTCGCCGAAAACGCTGCGTCGAACCATGTTGGCAAGAAATAAGGCACGTTTGCGGCTATGGCTATCGGCCGAAGATAAATCCTCCGTTATCCCGAAATCATAAACCGTCATCCACCCCGCACCAGCCAGACGAGGCCGACACCAACAGCGATGGCAACCAGCCCGGCGACCCGCAGCGCATTCTCCGGCATCGACAGAACTTCGCCGGCAAGTTTCTTGGCGAGGCCGGGAAAGCCGCCATAGACTAGGCCCTCTACGACGAGAACCAAGCCTATTGCCGCCAGAAAATCCTGCACCGGCCGTTACTGGCCGGTGCCTGGCTGCGCTGCCGGTGCAGCAGGTGCGGGCGGCGCCGCCGGCGTGTCCGCGCCGGCGGGATTGCGGAAGAAACGGAAGAATTCCGAATTCGGCGACAGCACCATCGTCGTCCCGGTATTGTCCAGCGCCGTGCCGTAGGCATTCATCGACCGGTAAAAGTCGAAGAAGGCTGGATCGCGCTGGTAGGCATTCGCGAAGGTGGCGCTGCGTTGAGCTTCGCCTTCACCGCGCAGGATTTCAGACTCTCTCCGTGCCTCGGCGACGATCTCCACCACTTCGCGGTCGGCGCGCGCCCTGATGCGCTGCGCCGCCTCGTTGCCGCGCGCCCTCAGCCGCTCGGCTTCGGCCAAACGCTCAGCCTTCATGCGGTCATATGTCTGTTGCGAGACTTCCGCTGTCAAATCGGTTCGGCGAATACGGACATCCTCGATCTGAAGGCCGAGCGACGTGGCGTCCGGCCTCAGCTGATCGCGCACTTCACGCATCATCACGGCTCGCTCTTCCGAGAGCGCCGCCTCGAAGTCGCGCAAACCGTAAACACGGCGCAAGGCGGCGTCGAGACGCGTCCTCAACCGTGCCTCGGCCAGTTCGATCTGGCCGGACACCGCGGAGCGGAACACGCGCGGATCCGAGATCCGATAGGCGATGAAGGCGTCGACCTCATAGAACTTGCCGCCTGAAACCTGAACGCGGATGTTGTCGAGGTCGAAGCGCAGCACCCTGTTTTCGATCAACTGCACACTGTCGGCATCGAAGAAGGCGAACGGCGCCTTGAAATAGATGCCCGGCTGGCTCTTGACGTCTACAATTTCGCCGAACCTGAGCACCAGCGCCTGCTGTCGCGCATTGACAACGAAGACGGACGAATAGAGCAGGAACAGGATAACCGCGGCGATGACGGCGATAATGGGAAGACGGTTGGCCATCACTGGGTTCCTCCGAGGACCGGCGCCGGCGCCTTCTGCTGCAATGCAGGCAGCGGCAGATAGGGAACGACCCCTTGTCCGCTGCCTTGCTCGATAATGACCTTGCTGGAATCCTTCAGAACCCTCTCCATCGTTTCCAGATAAAGCCGCTGGCGCGTCACATCCGGCGCCTTGGCGTATTCGTCATAGACCGAGATGAAGCGCTGCGCCTCGCCTTCGGCCTCCTGCATGACCCGGTTCTTGTAGCCGGCCGCCTCCTCGCGGATCTGTGCGGCCTCGCCGCGCGCCTGGCCGAGCTTCTGGTTGGAATACTGGTTGGCCTGCTCGACGAACTTGTCCTCGTCCTGTTCGGCGCGCTGCACCTCGTCGAAGGCGTCGGCCACTTCGCGCGGCGGCGCAGCGTCCTCGATCGAGATCGCGTTGACGTTCAGGCCGGCCCTATAGCCGTCAAGCGTCGTCTGGATGATTTCGCGCACGGACGCCGCAATGCCCTCGCGATCGTCGCGGAAGATGTCCTGCGCCGGTCGCCGGCCGACCGCTTCGCGCATGGCGCTTTCGGCGACCTGCCGCAGCATGCCGTCGGGATCGGACACGTCGAACAGATAGGCCCTCGGATCGGAGACCTGATAGGCCACAGAGAACTGGACGTTGACGATGTTCTGATCGCCAGAAAGCATCAGGCCTGAACCGTTGCCGGTTGCCGTGCCGCCGCCAATGTTGACGAGTTGTTCGGCGATGTTGGCCGTCTCGACCGTCTCGATGGGCCACCAATGGAAATGCAGGCCTGGCTGCGAGAACTCCGCCTTTGGCACGCCGAATCTGAGTTCGACCGCAACCTCGTCGGGCTGCACGGTATAGACCGCCTTGAATGCCCACAGCACCACAACCGCTGCCGCGATCAGCCCGAATACGGCTGGGCTGGCGCCGCCGCCACCCGGCAAAGCACGCCGCAACCTATCCTGGCCGCGCCGGATGATATCTTCGAGATCGGGAGGCGAGCCCTGCGGACCACTCGGCCCCTTCGGCCCCTGCCCCCAGGGTCCTGGATTGTTGCCGCCGCCCCATGGGCCGCCGCCTCCGCCGCTTTTGTCATTCCAGGGCATGAATGTCCTTTCGCTCCCTCACGCGCCGGCCTGACGACGCAAAATCCGGTATCGTCCTTCTATAGGGACGCGACGGCACGCTTTCAACGCGATCGGTCGTCGTCACCGTCCGTTTTGGACCGTCGCGACCCTATATCGTCTCTCAATGCACGTCGCGGCGCCGCTCGTAAACCGAATAGCGTGTCGCATGACTGTCCTTTTCACCGGCCGGAACGTTCTGCGAGCGGACAATGTGCCACAAATCCGGGTCTATCGGCGGGAAATGCGCGTCGCCGTCGACCGCGGCAAGGATATGGGTGACATGCAAACGATCGGCCAGCGGCAGCGCCTGGGCGTAGATCTCGCCGCCGCCGATGACGCAGATTTCGTCGGCGCCGGCCATGCAGCGCCCGCGCACCTCCGCCAGACCGATCGCCTCGTCGAGAGAATGCACGATTTCGACGCCCTCGGCGCGCCAGGCCTTGTCGCGGGTCACCACGATGTTGAGCCTGCCCGGCAGAGGCCGGCCGATGCCTTCATAGGTCTTGCGACCCATGATGATAGGTTTGCCCATCGTGTCGATCTTGAACCGCTTGAGATCGCTGGAAAGCCGCCACGGCAAACCACCATCGCGCCCGATCACGCCGTTTTCAGCGATGGCGACATAGATCGCGACGTCCATCAGCCGCCGCTCCCGCCATCGCCCGAAGGCGCCAGCAGCAATATGTCGATATCGTGCTCAGGGTAGAAATTTTCTGCCGTCATCTCGAAACGGGTCGGTCCGACTTTCCTGACGTTTTCGCCACAGAACGAGACCAGGTTCTTTGGATCGCCCTTGTCGACGGTCAGCTTGAACTTGCCGATGGCGCCCGTCGCCCAGTTACCGCCCGTGGTCAGGATATAGGCGATGCGGTTCTCGAAATATTTCGGAGTGCCGTCGGGATTGCCCTTCGCTGCCTTGCGGATCGCGTTCTCGAACGTGCCGTCCATGCAGTAGCGGGTCTTGTAGGCGGCGTATTGGCCTTGGAACTGGCCATCGTAGAAAAAGCTGACCGAGGACGTGCCGCCGACGCTTGGCTTATAGCGGTGGGCAACGTGCACTGCCTTATTGGCTGGAAAGGTCGAGCGCCACCAGTAGGTCGAGCGCAATTGCCAGAACGGCACATAGACGGTCTTCATGCCTGAACCGTCGTCTGCAGTGTCTTCGATGATGAGGCCGCGGTCGACCCAGTCGTCGGCAACCGCCTGCGGCAGCTTGGCCAATGCCGCCCTGGCCGCATCGCCGAACGGGTAGAGTGGCACGTTCTGCGCCTTAAGATCGGCGCTGATGTCGATGCCGAGCGCAAACGCCTTCTGCTCGAGTTGCGGTTCTGCGGCAACACCGTCGATCGTCACCTCGAAGCCGAGGAAATTGTCGCTCTGGCCGTCGGGGATCGCCGGCATCTCGTTGGGATCGCCTTCGATGTCGGGCATCGGAAAAGCAACGATCGCGTCGACATCCTTGTCGGTGTTGTTGCGGAAGACATAATCGACCGTCACCTTTTCCGGCGAGATGTAGAGGTCCTCACTCTCCATGGCGACCGCGTCGCTACGCGACAGGATCAGGCCGCCCGTTCCCAATTCGGCAATCGAATCATTGGCGAATACGGGCGTGGCCGAGAGCGCCAGCGCTGCGCTCAGAACATAACGGAACATGGAAGCTCCCTTGGCGAGATGCAGGTATGACTCTAGCCGTTTCAATGTGGAGTTTCAAAGCCCTTCCGCGCTTGCGCACATGCCCTGGCTCTCTGGACACCGACGTTCCGATCAGGCAGGAGTTCGCCCATGCGCAAGCTTCTCGTCATCGGCATCGGCGCCGGCAATCCCGACCACATGACCGTGCAGGCCATCGGCGGCTTGAACCGCGCCGACGTACTGTTCATTCCCGACAAGGGCGAAAAGAAGAACGACCTCGCAGAACTGCGCCGCCGGATCTGCGACCGATTCGTCACCAATCCAAACTCACGTCGCGTCGAATTCGACGTGCCGGTGCGGGCCGAGCCAGCACCCTCCTATCGCTCGACCGTCGATGACTGGCACGAGGCGATCGCCGCGATCTATGAAAGCCTGATCCGCGACGAGCTTTCGCAAGATGGCTGCGGCGCCTTCCTGATCTGGGGCGATCCCTCGCTCTACGACAGCGCGCTGCGCATACTGGAGCGTGTGCGCATGAGAGGCAATGTCGGGTTCGAGCTCGAGGTGATCCCCGGCATCACTGCTGTCCAGGCGCTCGCCGCCAGCCACAAGATGGCGCTGAACCGCGTCGGCGATGCGATTCAGATCACCACCGGCCGCCGGCTTACCGAGGAAGGTTTGCCCGACAATGCCGGCAGCACCGTCATCATGCTGGACGGCAAATGCGCCTTCAACACGCTGGACGACAAGGACCTCGTCATCCACTGGGGCGCCTATCTCGGCACGCCCGACGAGATCCTCATTTCCGGTCGCCTTGGCGACGTCGGCGACGAGATCGTGAAGACCCGCGACGAGGCCCGCCGGAAAAAAGGCTGGATCATGGACACTTATCTGCTGCGCAAGCCCGGCGAGCCGGAGGAATAGGCTCGGCCGGTACAGATTCCACCGACCTCACCCGGCATCGATCTCCGCCTGTAATGCTTCCATATGCGCCGCCGCCGCGGAAGCCGCAGCCCGTTCGA
The DNA here is from genome assembly GCF_003997585.1 of Mesorhizobium sp. M5C.F.Cr.IN.023.01.1.1. Taxonomy (NCBI): domain Bacteria; kingdom Pseudomonadati; phylum Pseudomonadota; class Alphaproteobacteria; order Hyphomicrobiales; family Phyllobacteriaceae; genus Mesorhizobium; species Mesorhizobium sp. M5C.F.Cr.IN.023.01.1.1. The sequence continues at coordinate 37,386 of NZ_RZSU01000057.1, forward strand.
TGGCGCGAAAGCGGCTGACCACCGCAAGCCCCACCGGAGTCAACTGGGCGCCGCCGCCCTTTTTCCCTCCGGTCTGCGCCGCGACCAGCGGTTTGCCGAACACCCGGTTCATGTCCTCGACGAGATCCCAAGCGTGTTTGTAGGACATTTCCATTCCGCGCGCCGCCGCCGAGATCGATCCGAAGGCGGCGATCTGCTCGAGAAGCTCGATCTTGCCCGGCCCGATGCGCCCTTCTGGATCAAGGTTTATCCGCAAGCTCAGCGACGGCATTTGCTCCTCCGCAGTCGCGCCACATCCATCCTAGAAGCTCTCCTGCGATATCGCTATTTCAAAATGATATAGCGACAATCATCCGTCGGTCATCCATCCGCCTCGACAGGCAGGCCGACGCTCGTATTCGCCCGGTCGAAGCTTACCGTCTTGACCACCGCGTAGGCTTTTCGACCGAGCCGAAGTTTCAGCGTCTGTCGCGATTGCTCGGTGATCCGGGCAAGGACGGTTGCGCCATTGCAGTCTATGCCGATCTCGACCGTCGGCCCCTCGCCAGGCTCTATCGCCACGATCGTGCCCGACAAGATGTTGAGCGCGCTGAGACCCGTCGGCTGTTCGATGGCGATCATCACATCGCGGGCACGGATGCGGATGCGCACCGGCGCACCGACCGGCACTGCCAGAAGCGGCACGCGGATGTCGCCCGCCGCCGAGCCAAGCACGGTCATGCCAAAGACTTCGTCGTGGCGCAGCACCGCGGTATCCAGCACCGCGCCGCCCTCGCCGCGCTCTTCTGCCGGCAACAGGTCGAGCCGCTGCATGATCGCACCGGTCGGGCCGCAAGCAGCGACTTTGCCTTGCGCCAGCACAACGACGTCGCTTGCCAGCCGCGCCACTTCCGAGATCGAATGGCTGACATAGACGATCGGGATTTTCGTCTCGTCGCGCAGCCGCTCGATGTAAGGCAGGATTTCTGCCTTGCGGGCGTCGTCGAGCGAAGCCAGCGGCTCGTCCATCAGCAACAACCTTGGACTAGCGAGCAGCGCCCGGCCGATTGCCACACGCTGTTTCTCGCCGCCGGAAAGCTTCGCCGGCCGCCGGTCGAGCAAAGGACCGATGCCGAGCAGGTCGACAACGGCATTCACGTCCGCATAGCGTTCCGCCGCCGGCGCGAACCAGCGGCCGTAACGCAGATTGCTGGCCACGCTCATATGCGGAAACAGCCGCGCATCCTGGAACACCATGCCGATGCGGCGCTTGTGCTTCGGCACGAACAGGCCCGCATCCGTATCGACCAGCACGCGGCCGTCGGCCTCGATCCGCCCCTTCTCGGGCCGAATCAATCCGGCAATCATGTTGATCAGCGTCGTCTTACCGGAGCCCGAGGGCCCGAACAGCGCGGTCAGCCGCCCGGCGCTCCCGAAGCGGACGTCGAGCCCCAAATCGCCAAGCCGATGGGTGATATCGATCACGACCGTCATTCGATATCCATCCGCTTGCCGACGCGCCGCGCCAGAACCTCCGACGCGACAAGTGCTGCCATCGAGATGACAATCGAGATCAGGGTCAGCCTGAGCGCGCCGGCATCGCCGCCCGGCACCTGCGTGAACGTGTAGATCGCCGACGGCAGTGTCTGCGTCTCATTTGGGATATTGGAAACGAAGGTGATCGTTGCGCCGAATTCGCCCATCGCCTTGGCGAAAGACAAGATCGCGCCGGTAATCAGGCCGGGCAGGATCAGCGGCAGCGTGATCGTCCCGAACACCCACAGCGGATTGGCGCCAAGCGTTCCGGCCGCCGCCTCGATTCTGCGGTCGACCGCCTCGATCGACAGCCGGATCGCCCTCACCATCAGGGGAAAGCCCATGACGGCGCAGGCCAGTGCGGCACCAGTCCAGCGAAAAGAAAAAACGATGCCGAAATGCTCGGCCAGAAACGCCCCGGCCGGGCCGCGCCTGCCGAAGGAGAGCAGCAGCAGATAGCCGACCACCACCGGCGGCAGGATCAACGGCAGATGCACCAGCCCGTTGAGCAGCGTCTTGCCCCAGAATTGTCCACGGGCGAGCACAAGTGCGATCAATATGCCGGGCGGCAGGCTGGCGATCATCGCCACTGTCGCCACCTTGATCGACAGCCGGACCGCATTCCATTCGTCGGGAGTGAGGTCCAGCAGCCAGTTCATCTTTTTGGCGCGCCTCAGTTGCTCGGCGTAAGGACCGTAAAACCTTGCGCCTTGAAGATCTCGCCTATCTTGGCGGATTGCAGGCATTCCAAAAATACCGGCGCATCCTTGTCGGTCGAATCCGCCATCTGGGCAACCGGGTAGACGATCGGCGGGTGCGAATCCTCCGGGAAGGTGCCGATCACCTTGACGCCGGGCTCGGCGTGCGCGTCGGTGGCGTAGACGATGCCGAGTGCTGCTTCGCCGGTCGAGACCAGCTTGAGCGCTGCGCGCACATTCTCGGCCTGTGCCATCTTGCCTTCGATCGAGGACCAGACGCCGAGCGATTCAAGTGCGGCCTTGCCATATTTGCCGGCCGGCACCGCTTTGAAATCGCCCATGACAAGCCTGCCGTCGCCGATCAGCCCGGCAAGATCAAAACCCTTTTCGATCCTGGTTTCGACCGACGAATCCTTCGGCGCCACCAGCACGATTTGGTTGCCGAGCAACTTCACTTCGGTATCCGGCTTGGTCAGCTTCTTGTCGGACAGATATTTCATCCAGTCGAGGTCGGCTGAGATGAAGACATCGGCTGGCGCGCCGCCCTCGATCTGCTTGGCCAAGGCAGAGCTTGCCGCATAAGAAATGGTTGCCACCTCGCCGACATCGGCCTCGCAGGCGGTGTTCACGGCATCCAGTGCGTTCTTCATGCTTGCCGCGGCGAAGACGATCAGCCTGTCATCGGCGTGGGCAACCGGTATCGCGGCGATCAACATCGCTGTCAGACCGCCAATGGCGGCCGCCTTCAATCCGAAACCGTTGCGCACCAGCATGAACTCTCCTGGGGCTTGAAAAATCCGATCGGCGCGAGCCTGCCATCGATATATCCATGTGAATATAACAAGGAAAGGGCTTTTGCCAGATTTAGCCCGAACAATGGCCCAGCCAATGGCATTGCGTGTTGCCGCCACCGCTCACGATAAATAGCGGTGCATATAGCGCAACGTTGCAGGCTGACGTGGATCAAAGCATCGGATACGGTACTCGCGGCGGACGACCCAGCACCGCCTCCGAGCAATTCGAGACAGGGTAAAGTAGAAGCCCGACGTTTGCGGCTCACACCGCGATGGGCGCCTTGATCGTCGCATCGGCGAGGTAATTTTCCAGCCGGAAATCCTCGAAGCGGAAGGCAAAGAGGTCCTTCACCTCCGGATTGATCCACAGCGTCGGCAGCGCCTTGGGCGTGCGCCGCAGCTGTTCGCGCGCTTGTTCGAAATGGTTCGCGTAAAGATGCGCATCGCCCAGCGTGTGGACGAAATCGCCGGGTTTCAGCCCCGTCACCTGCGCCACCATCAAGGTGAGCATCGCATAGGAAGCGATGTTGAACGGCACGCCGAGAAAGATATCGGCGGAACGCTGGTAAAGCTGGCAGGAAAGCCTGCCCTCAGAGACATAGAACTGGAACAGGCAATGACAGGGTGGCAGCGCCATGGCTTCCACTTCGGCCGGGTTCCACGCCGAAACGATCAGCCTTCGGGAATTAGGATTCTTGCGTATCTCCTTCAGGAGATTGGCAATCTGGTCGATGGTGCCACCATGGCCGTCCGGCCAGGAGCGCCATTGCTTGCCATAGACCGGGCCGAGGTTACCATTCTCGTCGGCCCATTCGTCCCAGATCGAGACGCCGTGGTCGTTGAGGTACTTGATGTTGGTGTCGCCGGCCAGAAACCACAGAAGTTCATGCACGATCGACTTCAGGTGAAGCTTCTTGGTGGTGGTGACCGGAAAGCCGCGCGCAAGGTCGAAGCGCATCTGATAACCGAACACCGAGCGCGTTCCGGTGCCGGTGCGGTCGCCGCGATCGGCGCCGTTTTCCAGCACGTGCTTCAAGAGGTCGAGGTACTGGCGCATCGGCTTCGGCTCGATTCGGGGGCTCGATTCGGGTTACCGGCCATCATAGCCGACTGGCTGCTGGCCGAACATATCAAAGCGCAGAATCTTCAGACAAGACACTCGCGGCCATGCTCTGGGCTGGCGCGGAAATCGCGCCAGCATCCGCCGATGCAGGATGATTGTTCAGAGGCTGGCGAGCTTACCCAGATCCTTGGCGACCAGGTAATAGAAGGTCACGCGGCTCTTGGTGTTGTCGGCCTCCATCGCCTTGCAGGTCTTTTCGATGGCCGCGTCCGCCTTGCTGCCGTCGGCTATGCCGAGCTTTTTGGCAACCCAGTTGGTTTTTACGCGATCGAGTTCCTTGGGGTCCGTGCAGGACACCAACGAGGAATCCCGATT
>NZ_RZSU01000058.1:0-41640 GCF_003997585.1 Mesorhizobium sp. M5C.F.Cr.IN.023.01.1.1
GCACATAATAGCCATATTGGCGCTTTTCGGCAGGGGTGTAGATCTCGATGCGATAGCGGAAGTGGAACAGTCTTTCCGTGCGCGCCCGCTCGAAGACGACGGGATCGAACGGAGCGAGCAGCGCACGCGCCTTGATCTTACGCGGAAAACGGGCGTCCTTGTAAAGATAGGCAGGCTTGTCCCAGCCTTCGACGCGTACGGGCAAAAGATCGCCGGCGTCGACCAGTTCCTCAATCCGGCCCTTGATGTCGGAGGGAGAGAGGCGGAAATAATCGCGCAGGTCGCCCGCCGTCGCGACCCCGTGGGCGCGGGCGGAAATGCGCAGCAATTCGCGGTGCGCATCCTCAGGGGAGGGCACTGGCAGGGCAAGTGTCGCAGACGGCAGCACGCGCTCCGGCAGATCGTAGAGCCGCTCGAAGCCACGACGCGACGCCGTGGTGATGCGGCCGGCCCAGAACAGCCATTCGAAAGCGTGCTTGGCATCGCTCCAGCCCCACCAGCCACCCGAGCCTTTCTGGCCTTCCAGGGCGGAAGCGGCGATCGGGCCGCGTTGAACGACCTCGCGATAGATGTCTTCAATGTAGGTGGCGCGTTCGCGGCCCCACTTGGCCAGCCCGTTATACATTTCCTCCCCGCGCGCGGCCCGCTCCATGCGCCAGCGCATCAGTGGATAGGTCTCGACCGGCAGAAAGGAGGCCTCATGCGCCCAATATTCGAAGACTTTGCGCTTGCGCGTCACGGCGGCGTTGTCGAGCAGCGCAAGCGGGTAGGGGCCAAGCCGCGAATAGAGCGGCATATAATGGGCGCGCACCACCGCACTGACGGAATCGATCTGCAGCAGGCCCGTACGGCCAAGCACACGGGCCAGATGGCGGCGATCAGGAATGCTGTTAGGGCGAGGATCGGCAAATCCCTGTGCGGCAAGCGCGATGCGCCGGGCCATGGCGAGCGAGATTTTTTCCTTCATGCAGACGGCACTCTGTTGGCGTTCGGCCAAAGGTTGGGACGATGATTCCGCGCCATGCTAGCAGGGTTTTGGCGGCATCGCTGTCAGGAGATAAAAGTGGAGTAAAAAGTGAAGGAAAATCAAACAGGAGCGGATCGGACCAGTTTATCCGGATATGCCGTCCAGCACCCGTGTTTTGAACAAGGTTTGACTTGCTTCGCCGAAAGCGCTGCGCTAACCCTCGCCGCGTTGCAGCATAGAGCCTCCTAAAACGGTTCAGTGGTTAAACTGTCACGCTTCCGCAAGTGGGTCCGGTGCTGTAATCAGAGTGGATTGGCCGCCAACGGAAAGCTGCAGCATGAACGCATTGTTGAGTTCGTACCTGCCCATCGTCCTGTTCATCGGCGTGGCGCTGGTCGTGGGCCTGGCGCTGCTTGCAGCGCCCTTCCTGGTGGCCTACCGCAACCCAGATCCGGAAAAGCTTTCAGCCTATGAATGCGGCTTCAACTCGTTCGACGACGCCCGCATGAAGTTCGACATCCGCTTCTATCTGGTGTCGATCCTGTTCATCATCTTCGATCTGGAAGTGGCCTTCCTGTTTCCGTGGGCCGTGTCTTTCAGCCAGATCGGCATGCTCGGATTCTGGTCGATGATGGTGTTTCTGGCGGTGCTGACCATCGGCTTTGCCTATGAATGGAAGAAAGGAGCGCTGGAATGGGATTGAGCGACAATTCCGGCACGCTCGTCGCGCCGAAGCCGAAGGGCATTCTCGACCCCAGCACCGGAAAGCCGTTGGGGGCGAATGATCCATTCTTCCTCGAGATCAACGACGAACTGGCCGACAAGGGTTTTCTCGTCACCTCCACCGAGGCGCTGATCACCTGGGCCCGCAGCGGCTCGCTGATGTTCATGACCTTTGGTCTCGCCTGTTGCGCGGTCGAAATGATCCACACCTCGATGCCGCGCTATGACTCGGAGAGGTTCGGTGTTGCTCCTCGCGCGTCTCCGCGCCAGTCCGACATCATGATCGTCGCCGGCACGCTGACCAACAAGATGGCGCCGGCGCTGCGCAAGGTCTACGACCAGATGCCCGAGCCGCGCTACGTCATCTCGATGGGCTCCTGCGCCAATGGCGGCGGCTACTATCACTATTCCTATTCGGTGGTGCGCGGCTGCGATCGCGTCGTGCCCGTCGACATCTATGTGCCCGGCTGTCCGCCGAGTGCGGAAGCGCTGCTCTACGGCATCCTTCTGTTGCAAAAGAAGATCCGCCGCACCGGCACGATCGAGCGGTGACCGGGATGATGAGCCTGAATGAACTCTCGACCTATCTCGGCGAGAAGCTGAGCGGCCGCATCGGCGATGCGGTGTTTGCCTATGGCGAACTCACCATCTCGGTCGAGCCGCACGATCTGATCGAGGTGATAACCTTCCTCCGCGACGATAAAAACTGCCAGTTCGTCTCGATCATCGACGTGTGCGGCGCCGACTATCCGTCACGGGCCAAGCGCTTCGACGTCGTCTATCATCTGCTGTCGCCGAAACAGAATATTCGCATCCGCATCAAGGTGCAGGCGGACGAGGAGACGGTGGTGCCGTCGATCACCGGCGTTTATCCCGGCGCCGACTGGTTCGAACGCGAAACCTACGATCTCTATGGCGTGCTGTTTTCGGGCCATCCCGATCTCAGGCGGATTCTGACCGATTACGGCTTCGAGGGTCATCCCCTGCGCAAGGATTTCCCGCTGACCGGTTTCGTCGAGGTGCGCTACGACGACGAGGCCAAGCGGGTCATCTACGAGCCGGTGGAATTGAAACAGGAATTCCGCAATTTCGATTTTCTCAGCCCTTGGGAGGGGACGGATTACGTCCTTCCAGGCGACGAAAAAGCCAAGACGAATTGAGACGCCAAAATGGCTGAAACTTCCGTCCGCAACTTCAATATCAACTTTGGGCCTCAGCACCCTGCTGCCCATGGTGTTTTGCGGTTGGTTCTAGAACTCGATGGCGAAGTCGTCGATCGCGTCGACCCGCATATCGGGCTGTTGCATCGCGGCACTGAAAAGCTGATCGAAGCCAAAACCTATCTGCAGGCGGTGCCATATCTCGACCGGCTCGACTATTGCGCGCCGATGAACCAGGAGCATGCCTTCGCGCTCGCCGCCGAGCGCCTGCTCGGCATCGAAGTGCCGAAGCGCGGCCAGCTGATCCGCGTACTTTACAGCGAGATCGGCCGCATCATGTCGCACATCCTCAATGTGACGACACAGGCGATGGATGTCGGCGCGCTGACGCCGCCGCTCTGGGGCTTCGTCGAGCGCGAAAAGCTGATGGTGTTCTACGAGCGGGCCTCGGGCTCGCGCATGCATGCCGCCTATTTCCGGCCCGGCGGCGTCCACCAAGACCTGCCGCAGAAGCTGGTCGAGGATATCGGCAACTGGATCGACCCGTTCCTGAAATCGCTCGACGATCTTGACGCACTGCTGACCGGCAACCGCATCTTCAAACAGCGCAATGTCGACATCGGCACGGTCTCGCTGGCCGATGCCTGGGCGTGGGGCTTTTCCGGCGTCATGGTGCGCGGATCCGGCGTCGCCTGGGATCTGCGCAAGTCGCAACCCTATGAATGCTATGCCGAGATGGATTTCGACATTCCAATCGGCAAGAACGGCGACTGCTTCGACCGTTACCTCGTGCGCATGGAAGAGGTGCGCCAGTCGGCCAAGATTATGCGCCAGTGCGTCGACCTGCTGCTTGGCAAGGAAGGCAGCGGGCCGGTGTCGAATCTCGACGGCAAGGTGGTGCCGCCGAAGCGCGCGGCGATGAAGCGCTCGATGGAAGCGCTGATCCATCACTTCAAGCTCTACACCGAGGGCTACCGCGTGCCGGCGGGCGAGGTCTATGCGGCCGTTGAAGCGCCGAAGGGCGAGTTCGGCGTCTATCTGGTCTCGGACGGCACCAACAAGCCCTATCGCTGCAAGCTGCGCGCGCCCGGCTTCGCGCATCTGCAGGCCATGGACTTTCTGTGCCGCGGCCACATGCTCGCCGACATCACCGCTGTGTTGGGTTCACTCGATATCGTCTTCGGGGAGGTTGACCGGTAGCAATGAACGCGATTGTCACCGCAGCGGTCCTGACAATGGCGGCCCAAGTTCCTGCTTGGGGCCCCGATGGTCGGCTGCTGTCACGAGACCTTCTCAAGATTGGGTTTGAGCTGGTTGCGGAAGGTGACTTATTGATGGGGCGCACGTTCGAGAGACATGCACCGATGGATGAGGGGATACTTCTTCATTCCTTTCCGCAGTGCCAGTTGGATTCGTTCGTTGCGGAGGTGCCCAGCCGGCCACGGCCCTATTGTGTTTCCTGGGTTGGCGATCGTTATGACGAATACATCCGCCTGAAGCGCGGGAAAGAAGAGTTTGTGTGCGTGCTAGGGCAATCTGAGAACTGCTATCGCGTCTCTAGCTCGGTTCAATAAGAAACAACAAAGCGAAAATCATGTCAGTCCGCCGTCTCGCAGAAGCCAGCCTCCAGCCAGCCGCCTTCGCCTTCAACCGGGCGAATGCGGCAGCGGCGAAGCAATGGATCAAGAAGTATCCGAAGGGCCGCGAGCAGTCGGCGATCATTCCGTTGCTGATGCTGGCGCAGGAGCAGGAAGGCTGGGTGACCAAGGCGGCGATCGAGACGATCTCCGACATGCTCGGCATGCCTTACATCAGAGGGCTGGAAGTCGCGACCTTCTACACCCAATACCAGCTCAATCCGGTCGGCACTCGCGCGCATATCCAGGTCTGCGGCACCACGCCCTGCATGCTGCGCGGCTCGGAAGCGCTGATGGATGTCTGCCGCTCGAAAATCCATCACGACCAGTTCCACACCAACGACAAGGGCACGCTGTCATGGGAAGAGGTCGAATGCCTTGGCGCCTGCGTCAACGCGCCGATGGTGATGATTTTCAAGGACACGTTCGAGGACCTGACGCCGGAGCGGCTTGCCGAGATCATCGATCTCTACGACGCCGGCAAGGGCGCCTCGGTGACGCCGGGGCCGCAGAACGGCCGCATCACCTCCGAGCCGATCACCGGCCTGACGACGCTGAAGAGCGAAAAGGCGATCCTGAAAACGACCCGCGACAGGGAAGCCAAGGCAGCCGCCAAGGCCGCCAGGGAGGCAGCACCAGCAGCAATTGTCGCGTCGCCGGCGGCTCCGGCCGCACAGGCACCGGCTGCCCCTGTCGCGCCATCGAAAGCCGGCAAGCCGAAGACCGATGCGCTCGAAACCAGCCCGGCGCTGAGATCGCCTTCCCCGACGAAGGTCGCACCGGAGACCGAAAAGGCGGCGAGCGTCGCCGCACCGCGGCATTCGGCGGCCAACGCCAACAAGGCCGCGCCGGAGGTCGAAAAAGTTTCGAAACAGCGCAGCGGTCCCAAGACCAAGGCTGAGCCAGCGGCTGCTTTCAAGGCCCCCGAGTTGAAGGAAGCGCCGTTCGGCGCTGCCGGAAAAACAACCGCCAAGCCTGCCAAGCCTTCGCTCGAGGACAAGAACCGTCCGGCCGGCATAGCAAAGCCGGCATTGGTCGACGATCTCAAGCTGATCTCGGGGGTCGGCCCGAGAACCGAAGGCATACTGCATTCGCTTGATATCTTCACCTACGCGCAAGTGGCGTCATGGACTAGGGCCGAGCGCGAGTGGGTCGACGGTTATCTCAGTCTCCGTGGCCGCATCGAGCGCGAAGACTGGGTCAAGCAGGCCAAGGCGCTCGCCAAGGGCGGAGTCGCCGAATATATCCGCGTCTTCGGCAAGAAACCGGTCTGAGGAACGAACAATGCTTCAGGACAGAGACCGCATCTTCAACAACATCTACGGCCGCTTCGACAAGTCGCTGGCCGGCGCGATGGCGCGCGGCGCCTGGGACAACACGCCTGGCATCATCGCCAAGGGGCGCGACTGGATCGTCAACGAGATGAAGGCATCCGGCTTGCGCGGCCGCGGCGGCGCCGGCTTCCCGACCGGGCTGAAATGGTCGTTCATGCCCAAGCAGAGCGACGGGAGGCCGAGCTATCTCGTCGTCAATGCCGACGAATCCGAACCCGGCACGTGCAAGGACCGTGACATATTGCGCCATGACCCGCACACGCTGGTCGAGGGCTGCCTGATCGCCGGCTTCGCCATGGGCGCGGTCGCCGCCTACATCTATGTGCGCGGCGAGTTCATCCGCGAGCGCGAGGCGCTGCAGCGCGCCATCGACGAGGCCTACGAGGCCAAGCTGATCGGCAAGAACAACACGTCTGGCTACGACTTCGACATCTACATGCACCATGGCGCCGGCGCCTATATCTGCGGCGAGGAAACGGCGCTGCTCGAAAGCCTCGAAGGCAAGAAGGGCCAGCCGCGGCTGAAGCCGCCATTTCCGGCCAATGTCGGCCTCTATGGCTGCCCGACGACGGTCAACAATGTCGAGTCCATCGCTGTGGCGCCGACCATTTTGCGCCGCGGCGCTGCCTGGTTCTCGTCCTTCGGCCGGCCCAACAATGTCGGCACCAAGCTGTTCTGCATCTCCGGCCACGTCAATAATCCCTGCACCGTCGAAGAGGCGATGTCGATCCCGTTCCGCGAATTGATCGAGACGCATTGCGGCGGCATTCGCGGCGGCTGGGACAATCTGCTGGCGGTCATTCCGGGCGGCGCTTCGGTGCCATTGGTGCCGGCGGAACAGATCATCGACGCGCCGATGGATTTCGATGCGTTGCGCGACCTGAAATCGGGTCTTGGCACGGCGGCTGTCATCGTCATGGACAAATCGACCGACGTCGTAAAGGCGATTGCCCGGCTTTCCTACTTCTACAAGCACGAGAGCTGCGGCCAATGCACGCCATGCCGCGAAGGCACCGGCTGGATGTGGCGGGTGATGGAGCGGTTGGTGCGGGGTGAGGCGCAGAAGCGTGAGATCGACATGCTGCTCGACGTCACCAAACAGGTCGAAGGCCACACGATCTGTGCGCTGGGCGATGCGGCGGCGTGGCCGATCCAGGGCCTGATGCGGCATTTCCGCGGCGAGGTGGAGCGGCGTATCGACGAGTTTTCGCGCAACGCGCACCGCGCAGAGCCGGTGATGGTGGCGGCAGAATAGACAAGAATTTGAAGCGGGCGCGTGCCCGATTTGAAATACGGGCAAGTGCCCGATTTGAGGAAACAGGCCGGGGCATACGGAAGAAACGACCAGGAGACCGCCCATGTCGCTGAATTCGAGACCCGATCATTTGGTGCCAGATTTGGATCCGTTCGAGAAGATGAACCAGGACCTGACCAGGATGATGCCGAAGGAGATGGCGAGCGCCGTCAATCTCCTGGCGCACCCTGTCGCGGGTGCGGCAGCGCTGTCGGCGCTCGGCTTCGGGCTTGCCAATCATGCCTTTGGGGTGTGGATCGGTATGCTCTCGGGTGCGGCCGAGGCCTCGCAGCGGCTCTTCCAGCCGATCGTCGACGATTTCGATGCCAGGGCCGAACGCTTTTCCGGGACAGGGACAAGCTCCTCGACCAAGGCGCGCGCGGCGACGAAAACCCTGATCGCCGATGCGCAGTCCTTCGCCAGGAACGTGAATGACATAGCGGCGAGCGGCATGGATGATACACGGAGCGTGGTGGATGCGGCTGCCGCGCCGACCGGGTTGATGCCCGAGGACTTCAAGCAGCCCAAGGCCATGGATCGCCCGGCAAATCCAGCCGACCTCAAGGCGATATCGGGCATCGGGCCGAAGCTGGAAGAGGTGCTGAACGGCTTGGGCATCTGGACCTACGGCCAGATTGCGGCATGGACGCCGGAAGAGATCGCCTGGGTCGACGATTATCTGTCGTTCAAGGGCCGCATCGAGCGCGACGACTGGCTTGGCCAGGCGGCGGTGCTGGCCTCGGCCAAACATTGAATTCAATGCCGGGCGCGGTTTCGGTTGCGCCCGGAAAGAAAGATTGCGGAATGTCCGCAGGGGTTTGAGACGACATGGCAAAGCTCAAGGTCGACGGGAAAGAGATTACTGTACCCGACCACTACACGCTGCTGCAGGCAGCCGAGGACGCCGGCGCGGAAGTGCCGCGCTTCTGCTTCCATGAGCGGCTGTCGATCGCCGGCAACTGCCGCATGTGCCTGATCGAGGTGAAGGGCGGGCCGCCCAAGCCGCAAGCGTCCTGCGCCATGGGCGTGCGCGACCTGCGTCCCGGACCGAATGGCGAAACGCCGGAAATTTTCACCAACACGCCGATGGTCAAGAAGGCCAGGGAAGGCGTGATGGAATTCCTGCTGATCAACCATCCGCTCGATTGTCCGATCTGCGACCAGGGCGGCGAGTGCGACCTGCAGGACCAGGCGATGGCGTTCGGCGTCGATTCCTCGCGCTATCACGAGAACAAGCGGGCGGTCGAAGACAAGTATATCGGGCCGCTGGTCAAAACGATCATGAACCGCTGCATCCATTGCACGCGCTGCGTCCGCTTCACCACCGAAATTGCCGGTATTTCCGAGCTCGGCCTGATCGGCCGCGGCGAGGACGCCGAGATCACCACCTATCTCGAAAGCGCGATGACCTCGGAACTGCAGGGCAACGTCATCGACCTTTGCCCGGTCGGCGCGCTGACCTCCAAACCCTACGCCTTCCAGGCACGGCCGTGGGAGCTGACCAAGACCGAATCCATCGACGTGATGGATGCTGTCGGCTCGGCGATCCGCGTCGATTCCAGAGGCCGCGAAGTGATGCGCATCCTGCCGCGCACCAACGAGGCGGTGAACGAGGAGTGGATTTCCGACAAGACCCGCTTCATCTGGGACGGCTTGCGCACCCAGCGCCTCGACCGGCCATACGTCCGCAAGAACGGCAAGCTGGCCCCGGCAAGCTGGGCCGAGGCTTTCTCCGCGATCAAGGAAGCGGTGTCGAGCACTGCACCCGACAAGATCGGCGCCATTGCAGGTGATCTCGCCGCCGTCGAGGAGATCTATGCGCTGAAGCTGCTGATGGCCTCGCTCGGCTCGAAGAACACCGACTGCCGCCAGGACGGTGCCGCGCTCGATCCGTCGCTCGGCCGGGCAAGCTATATCTTCAACCCGACCATCGAGGGCATCGAGCAGGCCGACGCGGTGCTGATCATCGGCGCCAATCCGCGCTTCGAGGCATCCTTGCTCAACGCCCGCATCCGCAAGCGCTGGCGGGTCGGCAACCTGCCGGTCGGCGTTATCGGCGATGTCGGCGACACGCGCTACGACTATGAGCAGCTCGGCGCCGGAACGGAATCGCTCAGGGATCTGGCCGACGGCAACGGCAAGTTCTTCCAGGTGCTGAAGAAAGCGACGCATCCGCTTGTTATCGTGGGCCAGGGTGCGCTGGCACGCTCGGATGGCGCGGCCGTGCTCGGCCAGGCGGCGAAGCTCGCCACCGCCGTCAATGCGGCGAGAGCCGACTGGAACGGGTTTGCCGTGCTGCACACTGCGGCGGCGCGTGTCGGCGGGCTCGATGTCGGCTTCGTGCCGGGTGAGGGCGGCAAAAACGTCGCCGGCATGCTGGGCGATATGGACGTGCTGTTCCTGCTCGGCGCCGACGAGATCGACATGGCCAAGACCGGCGGCGCCTTCGTCGTTTATATCGGCACGCATGGCGATCAGGGCGCGCACCGCGCCAACGTTATCCTCCCGGGCGCCGCCTATACCGAAAAATCGGGCACCTACGTCAACACCGAGGGCCGCGTGCAGCAGACCAACCGAGCCGGCTTCGCGCCGGGCGATGCGCGCGAGGACTGGGCGATCCTGCGGGCGCTGTCGGATGTGCTGGGTAAGAAGCTGCCTTTCGATTCGCTGCCGCAGCTTCGCGCGAAACTCTATTCGGAATACCCGCATCTTGCCCGCATCGACCAGGTGGCGGCCGGCAATGCTGACGATATCGCCAAGGTGGCGAAGCTCGGCGGGCGGCTGAACAAGGGCGCCTTCACCTCGCCGGTCAAGGACTTCTACCTGACCAACCCGATCGCCCGGGCTTCCGCCGTGATGGCGGAATGCTCGGCGCTGGCGAAAAACGGCTTCAGGCAGGCGGCGGAATAGCATGGACACCTTCTTCTCCTTCTACGTGCTGCCGGCGCTGCTCATCCTGTTGAAGTCGGTCGTGCTGATCGTCGTGCTGTTGATCTTCGTCGCCTACATCCTGTACGCGGACCGCAAGATCTGGGCGGCGGTGCAGCTGCGCCGCGGCCCGAACGTCGTCGGCCCATGGGGCACGCTGCAGGCTTTCGCCGACCTTCTGAAGTTCGTGTTCAAGGAGCCGGTGATTCCGTCCGGCGCCAACAAGGGCGTTTTTCTCCTAGCGCCTTTGGTTTCGGCGGTGCTGGCGATCTCGGCCTGGGCGGTGATCCCGGTCAACGAGGGCTGGGCGATTGCCAACGTCAATGTCGGCATCCTCTATGTCTTCGCCATCTCCTCGCTCGAGGTCTATGGCGTGATCATGGGCGGCTGGGCGTCCAACTCGAAATATCCGTTCCTCGGCGCGCTGCGCTCGGCGGCGCAGATGGTGTCCTACGAGGTCTCGATCGGCTTCGTCATTGTCACCGTGCTGCTTTGCGTCGGCTCGCTCAACCTGTCCGACATCGTGCTGTCGCAGCAGGACGGGCTGGGCACGCGAGTTGGCCTGCCCAACACCTTCCTCGACTGGCACTGGCTGTCGCTGTTCCCGATGTTCGTCATCTTCTTCATCTCGGCGCTGGCCGAAACGAACCGCCCGCCTTTTGACCTTGTCGAAGCCGAATCGGAACTCGTCGCCGGCCATATGGTCGAGTATTCGTCGACGCCGTTCCTGCTGTTCTTTCTCGGCGAATATGTCGCCATCGTGCTGATGTGCGCGCTGGCCACCATCCTGTTCCTCGGCGGCTGGCTGCCGCCCTTCGACTTCGCTCCCTTCACCTGGGTGCCGGGTCTGATCTGGTTCGTGCTCAAGGTCTGCCTGGTGTTCTTCATGATCTCCATGGTGAAGGCCTTCGTGCCGCGCTACCGCTACGACCAGCTGATGCGGCTCGGCTGGAAGGTCTTCCTGCCGATCTCGCTGGCGATGGTGGTGATTGTCGCCGCGTTCCTCAAGATCACGGGGTTTGCGTGATGTCTGCTCTAGCCCAAGCCGCAAAATCGCTGCTCCTGCAGGACTTCGTCAGCGCTTTCTTCCTGTCGATGCGCCAGTTCTTCGCGCCGAAGGAGACGATCAACTATCCGCACGAGAAGGGGCCGACCAGTCCGCGCTTCCGCGGCGAGCATGCGCTGCGCCGCTATCCGAACGGCGAGGAACGCTGCATCGCCTGCAAATTGTGCGAGGCGATCTGCCCGGCGCAAGCCATCACCATCGAGGCCGGCCCGCGCCGCAATGACGGCACGCGCCGCACGGTGCGCTACGACATCGACATGGTGAAGTGCATCTATTGCGGCTTCTGCCAGGAGGCATGCCCGGTCGACGCCATCGTCGAGGGGCCGAATTTCGAATTCGCCACCGAGACGCGCGAAGAACTTTATTACGACAAGGACAAGCTGCTGGCCAATGGCGACCGCTGGGAGCGCGAACTGGCGCGCAACATCTCGCTGGATGCGCCGTATCGCTGACATTTGACGCATGGACGGGGCGAGAGGCCTCGTTCAGAGGATGATCCCGAAAAGTTGCAGACTTTTCAGACAAGATCATCCTCCGAAGTAGGAGAATGGCGCATGTTTCTTTCGATCGGGTCTTTCAACCCGATCGGAACATGCGCTAGGAACACGCGGCTTCGGCACCGGAGGCGGAACGAAGCACACAACGGACAGGGCGAAAGCCGGTCCGACAGGAACCCCGGGGGAACCCATGCTAAATGGACTAGAGGCGGCTTTTTTCTACCTCTTCGCCTTTGTCGCGGTGGCCTCGGCGTTCATGGTCATTTCGGCGCGCAATCCCGTGCATTCGGTGCTGTTCCTGATCCTGACCTTCTTCAACGCTGCGGGCCTGTTTATGCTGACCGGCGCCGAGTTCCTGGCGATGATCCTGCTCGTCGTCTATGTCGGCGCGGTCATGGTGCTGTTCCTGTTCGTCGTCATGATGCTCGACGTCGATTTCGCCGAAATGAAGGAAGGCGCCCTGCAATATGCGCCGATCGGCGCGCTGGTCGGGCTGATCCTGGCGGCTGAGCTGATCGTGGTGCTCGGCGGCTATACGTTCGCGCCGCAACTGGCCGCGACGGTTTCGAAACCCATTCCGGACCTTGCCGCGCGCTCGAACACGGCAGCGCTCGGCGACATCCTCTACACGGACTACCTCTACTATTTCCAGATTGCAGGCCTTGTGCTGCTGGTCGCCATGATCGGCGCCATCGTGCTGACGCTGCGCCACAAGCCGGGGATCAAGCGGCAGTCGATATCAGCCCAGGTCGGCCGCACGCCGGCAACGGGAATGGAAATCCGCAAGGTCAAGACGGGCGAAGGAATCTGAGATGATCGTCGGCATCGCACACTATCTGACCGTATCGGCGATCCTGTTCACGCTCGGCGTGTTCGGCATTTTTCTCAATCGCAGGAACATCATCGTCATCCTGATGTCGATCGAGCTGATCCTGCTCGCGGTCAACATCAATTTCGTCGCCTTCTCGGCAGCACTCGGTGATCTCGTCGGACAGGTGTTTGCGCTGTTCGTGCTGACGGTCGCAGCGGCTGAAGCGGCGATCGGCCTCGCCATTCTCGTCGTCTTCTTCCGCAACCGCGGTTCGATCGCGGTCGAAGACGTGAACATGATGAAGGGTTGACGGAAACCACCATGTATCAGGCCATCGTCTTCCTTCCGCTGCTCGGCTTCCTGATCGTCGGCCTGTTCGGCACGTCGCTCGGCGCCAAGGCGTCCGAATACATCACCTCCGGCTTCCTGGTGATATCAGCCGTGCTGTCGTGGGTCGCCTTCTTCGCCGTCGGTTTCGGCGAGGGCGAGGTGTTCACCGTGCCGGTGCTGCGCTGGATCCAGTCGGGCGGGTTAGAGGCCGCATGGGCGCTGCGCATCGACACGCTGACGGTGGTGATGCTGGTTGTGGTCAACACTGTGTCGGCGCTGGTCCACATCTACTCGATCGGCTACATGCATCACGACCCGAACCGGCCGCGCTTTTTCGCCTATCTGTCGCTGTTCACCTTCGCCATGCTGATGCTGGTGACCGCCGACAACCTCGTGCAGATGTTCTTCGGCTGGGAAGGCGTCGGTCTCGCCTCCTACCTGCTGATCGGCTTCTGGTACAAAAAGCCGTCGGCCAATGCCGCCGCGATCAAGGCCTTCGTCGTCAACCGCGTCGGCGATTTCGGCTTTGCGCTCGGCATCTTCGGTGTGTTCGTGCTGTTCGGCTCGGTCAATCTCGGCACCATATTCGCCAATGCAGCGACATTCATTCCGGCCGAAGGCGCCCCCGAGGGCGCTGCAGTATTGACCTTCCTCGGCTATGCGCTCGACAAGCAGGCCGCGATGACCGTGGTCTGCCTGCTTTTGTTCATGGGCGCCATGGGCAAGTCGGCCCAGGTGCCGCTGCACACCTGGCTGCCCGACGCCATGGAAGGCCCGACGCCGGTCTCGGCGCTCATCCATGCCGCCACCATGGTGACGGCCGGCGTGTTCATGCTGGCGCGGCTGTCGCCGCTGTTCGAACTGTCGCATTCGGCGCTGATCGTCGTCACCTTCATCGGCGCGTTCACCGCCTTCTTCGCGGCGACCGTCGGTCTCGTCCAGAACGACATCAAGCGCGTCATCGCCTATTCGACCTGCTCGCAGCTCGGCTATATGTTCGTAGCGCTCGGCGTCGGCGCCTATGGCGCGGCGATCTTCCATCTGTTCACGCATGCCTTCTTCAAGGCGCTGTTGTTCCTCGGCTCCGGCTCGGTGATCCACGCCGTCTCCGACGAACAGGACATGCGCAACATGGGCGGCCTCAGAACGCTCATTCCGAAGACCTATTGGATGATGGTGATCGGCACGCTGGCGCTGACCGGCGTCGGCATTCCGGTGACGGTCATCGGCACCGCCGGCTTCTTCTCCAAGGACGCGATCATCGAAAGCGCCTTCGCCGCGCACAATCCGATGGCCGGCCTTGCCTTCGTGCTGCTGGTCGTCGCCGCCTGCTTCACCAGCTTCTATTCCTGGCGGCTGATCTTCATGACCTTCCACGGCCAGCCGCGGGCGAGCCACGAGGTCATGCACCATGTCCATGAATCGCCGCCGGTCATGCTGGTGCCGCTGTACATCCTGGCGGCGGGCGCGCTGTTCGCCGGCGTGATCTTCCATGGCGCGTTCATCGGCGAGGGCTATGCCGAGTTCTGGAAGGCGTCGCTGTTTACGCTCCCGGAAAACCACATCCTGCACGACATGCACGAAGTGCCGTTATGGGTGAAGCTGGCGCCGTTTGTCGCCATGCTGATCGGCTTTGCGATTGCCTGGCAATTCTACATCCGCGCGCCGGAAATGCCGAAGAATTTGGCGGCGCAGCATCGCGGGCTGTACGCCTTCCTGCTCAACAAGTGGTATTTCGACGAACTTTACGACCTCCTGTTCGTGCGGCCGGCAAAACGCCTGGGCCATTTTCTGTGGAAGACCGGTGACGGCACCGTCATCGACGGGCTTGGTCCGGACGGCGTTTCGGCGCGCGTCGTCGATGTCACCAACCGGGTCGTCAAGCTGCAGACCGGCTACCTCTATCACTATGCCTTCGCCATGCTGATCGGCGTTGCCGCATTCGTCACCTGGATGATGCTCTGATGACCGACTGGCCGATCCTCTCGCTGGTCACCTTCCTGCCGCTGGTTGGTGTGCTGTTCATTCTGCTGATCAATGACGACAGCCAGAATGCCCGCCGCAACATCCGCGCCATCGCGTTGTGGACGACGAGCATCACCTTCATCATCTCGCTGTTCATCTGGACCGGGTTCGACAATTCGGAGCCCGGCTTCCAATTCGTCGAGAAGTTTGCCTGGCTGGACTCCGGCATCTCCTACCATATGGGCGTCGACGGCATCTCCATGCTGTTCGTCATCCTGACCACCTTCCTGATGCCGCTTTGCATCCTGGCTTCGTGGGAATCGATCGAGAAACGCGTCAAGGCCTACATGATCGCCTTCCTGCTGCTGGAGACGCTGATGATCGGCGTGTTCTGCGCGCTCGACATCGTATTGTTCTATGTCTTCTTCGAAGCCGGCCTGATCCCGATGTTCATCATCATCGGCGTGTGGGGCGGCAAACGGCGCGTCTACGCCTCGTTCAAGTTCTTCCTCTATACGCTGGCCGGCTCGGTGCTGATGCTGCTCGCCATCATGGCGATGTTCTTCCAGTCCGGCACCACCGACATCCCGACGCTTCTGACGCACAACTTCCCGGCCAGCATGCAAACCTGGCTATGGCTCGCCTTCTTCGCCTCCTTCGCCGTGAAGATGCCGATGTGGCCGGTGCACACCTGGCTGCCGGACGCCCATGTCGAGGCGCCGACGGCCGGCTCGGTGATCCTGGCCGCCATCCTGCTGAAGATGGGCGGATACGGCTTCCTGCGCTTTTCGCTGCCGATGTTTCCGATCGCCTCTGAGATGTTCGCGCCGCTGGTCTTCGCGCTGTCCGTCGTCGCCATCATCTACACCTCGCTGGTGGCGCTGATGCAGGAGGATATGAAGAAGCTGATCGCCTATTCGTCGGTCGCCCATATGGGCTTCGTCACCATGGGCATCTTCGCGATGAACCAGGAAGGCGTTCAGGGGGCAATCTTCCAGATGCTGTCGCACGGCCTCGTCTCCGGCGCGCTGTTCCTCTGTGTCGGCGTCATCTATGACCGCATGCACACGCGCGACATCGACGCCTATGGCGGGCTGGTCAACAACATGCCGAAATACGCCACCGTGTTCATGATCTTCACCATGGCCAATGTCGGCCTGCCAGGCACCAGCGGCTTCGTCGGCGAGTTCCTGACCATGCTCGGCGTGTTCCGGGTCAACACCTGGGTGGCGTTCTTCGCCGCCACCGGCGTCATCCTGTCGGCGGCCTATGCGCTCTGGCTCTATCGCCGGGTGATCTTCGGCGCGCTGACCAAGGACAGCCTGAAAGGCCTGCTCGACCTGTCGGCGCGCGAGAAGGTGATCATCTATCCGCTGGCCGCGCTGGTCATCTTCTTCGGCGTCTACCCGGCGCCGGTCTTCGATGCGACGGCCGAATCGGTCAAGGCGCTCGTCACCAATGTCACCGCATCCATCGACACCGCGCAAACCGCGGCGGCGAACTGACTAAGAGGTTTGCGAACCATGACGCCGGACCTTCTCTCCAGCCTGTCGCTCTCTACGCCAGAGCTGATCCTCGCCGTCGGCGCCCTGGCGCTGCTGATGCTCGGCGCCTATTCGCGCGCGAACACCACCACCACGGTGAGCGGCCTTGCCGTCGCCGTCCTAGTGGTTGCCGGCGTCTGGACGATCTTTTCCACCGGGCAGGGCAACGCTTACGGCGAAGCCTTCGTCCAGGATCCCTTCGCCCGCTTCATGAAGGTGCTGGCGCTGATCGGATCGGCGGTGACGCTGGTCATGTCTATGCGCTTCGCCAAGGCGGAGCATTTCGACAAGTTCGAATATCCGGTGCTGATCCTGCTGTGCACGCTCGGCATGATGCTGATGATCTCGGCCAACGGCATGATCGGGCTTTATCTCGGCCTCGAATTGCAATCGCTGGCGATCTATGTTCTGGCGGCGATCAACCGGGACAATCTGCGCTCGACCGAGGCGGGGCTGAAATATTTCGTCCTCGGCGCGCTGTCGTCGGGCATGCTGCTTTACGGCATCAGCCTCGTCTACGGCTACACCGGCAACACCGGCTTCCAGGAGATCGCCACGGCGTTGGGCGGCGGCGAGCGGCAGCTTGGCCTCGTCTTCGGCCTGGTCTTCGTGCTGGCCGGCCTCGCCTTCAAGATATCGGCGGTGCCGTTCCACATGTGGACGCCCGACGTCTATGAAGGCGCGCCGACGCCGGTGACGGCGTTCCTCGCGGCGGCGCCGAAGATGGCGGCGATGGCGCTGATCGTGCGCGTCACAATGGGCGCGTTCAAGCCGATCGCCGCCGACTGGCAGCAGATCATCGTCTTCATCTCGATCGCCTCGATGGCGCTCGGCGCCTTCGCGGCCATCGGCCAGACCAACATCAAGCGGCTGATGGCCTATTCCTCGATCGGCCATATGGGCTACGCGCTGGTCGGTCTCGCCGCCAACAGCCAGGCCGGCGTGCGCGGCGTCGCCATCTACATGCTGATCTATCTGGTGATGACGCTCGGCACCTTCGCCTTCATCCTCGCCATGCGGCGCAAGGAAGGCAATGTCGAACAGATCAGCGATCTCGCCGGCCTGTCGTCGACCAATCCGATCATGGCGACGATCCTCACCATCCTGATGTTCTCGCTGGCCGGCATCCCGCCGCTCGCCGGCTTCTGGGGGAAGTGGTACGTGTTCCTCGCCGCCATCAACGCCAACCTCTACGCGCTGGCGATCATCGGCGTGCTGGCCTCGGTGGTGGGCGCCTATTATTATCTGCGCATCATCAAGATCATGTGGTTCGACGAACCGGTCGGCGGCTTCGTGCCGATGGCGACCGAACTTCGCATCGTGCTCGGCGTCTGCGGCGCCTTCGTGCTGTTCTATGTGCTGATCGGCGGGCCGATCGGCACCTATGCCGAAGCCGCCGCCAAGACGTTTTTCTGACGGGATGGCATTTCGGCTGGCTCCAACAGCGGCCTCGGAAGGGTTCCGGCTCGAGGCACATGACACCGTCGGTTCCACTAATGCGCTGGCGCTGGACCATGCGCGGGCGGGAGATCCAGGCAAGCTCTGGGTCGTTTCAAAAAAACAGGAAAGCGGACGTGGCCGGCGCGGCCGCGTCTGGGCGACGCCCGAGGGCAATCTGGCGGCAACGCTGCTGGTGGTCACCAATGCCGAGCTTCGCTTGGCTGCAACGCTCGGCTTCGTCGCCGGCCTGGCGCTGGCCGATGCGCTCGACGCCGTCGTGCCGAAGGGCAGGATCGCAATCGGCCTCGACGGCGGCAGCGATGGCAAGAACCGTTTCGAGCTGAAATGGCCGAACGATGTGCTTGCCTCCGGCGCCAAGCTTGCCGGCATCCTGCTGGAATCGGCGATACTCGAAGGCGATCGCTTCGCGGTGGCTGTGGGCATCGGCGTCAATGTTGTGGCCTATCCCGAAGATTTGCCTTATCCGGCGACATCGCTTAGCGCGCTGGGCGCTGCTTGCGATGCCGAGACGCTGTTTCTGGCGCTGTCGGATGCCTGGAGCGAGAATGCGCGGCTGTGGAATGATGGGCGTGGGCTTTCCGCCGTCAGGCGCCGCTGGCTGGCGCGCGCGGCAGGGCTTGGCGGGCAGGTTGCTGTCAGAATTGACGGTAATGTGGTGCGCGGCACGTTCGAGACCATTGACGAGGACTGCCGTTTCGTGATCCGCGACGATAAGGGTTCGGTTCTAACGATCGCCGCCGGCGACGTGCATTTCGGTGCGGTCGCGTCGGCCCAGGTTTGACGGGTCAGGTTTGACGGGCCCAGTTTTGAAGGGCCCCAGTTTTGAAGGGCCTGGTTTGACCGGCCAGGAAAGGAAAGATCATGGCGACAGCGGAAAACGCCGAACTCGTCTTCGTGCCGCTCGGCGGCGTCGGCGAGATCGGCATGAACTTCGCTCTCTATGGCTACGGGCCGGCCAATGCGCGCGAATGGATCGTCGTCGATGTCGGGGTCACCTTCCCCGATGCCAGCCTGCCTGGCGTCGACCTGGTGCTGCCCGACACGCGCTTCATCGAGGAGAACGTCGCCAATCTGCGCGGCATCATCATCACGCACGCGCATGAGGACCATTACGGCGCGCTGCTCGATACATGGCCGAAGCTCAAGGCGCCGGTCTGGATGACGCCGTTCGGGGCCGGATTGCTGGAAGCCAAGCGGCAGGGCGAGCAGGGCGCACCGAAGATCCCGGTGACGATCTACCGCGCCGGTCAAAAATTCAGTGTCGGCCCGTTCGCGATCGAGGCCATCCCGGTTGCGCATTCGATTCCCGAGCCGATGGCGCTGGCGATCACATCGCCGGCCGGCACCGTCATCCACACCGGCGACTGGAAGATCGATCCGGCGCCGACGATCGGGCCGATGACCGACGAGGCCCGCTTCCGCGCCTATGGCGACAAGGGCGTGCTGGCGCTGATCTGCGATTCCACCAATGCGCTGCGGGAAGGGGAGTCGCCGTCGGAAGTAGCGGTTGGCGAGGGCCTCAAAGGCGTCATCCAGAGCGCCAAGGGCCGGGTCGCGGTCACCACTTTTTCCTCCAATGTCGGGCGCATCGTCTCCATTGCCAAGGCGGCACGGGACGCGGGCCGCCAGTGCCTTGTGCTCGGCCGCTCGCTGAAGCGCGTCATCGATGTTGCCGGCGAGCTCGGCTATATGGATGGACTGCCCGAATTCATCGCCGAGGAGGATTTTGGCTTAATCCCGCGCGAAAACCTCGTCATCATCTGCACCGGCAGCCAGGGCGAGCCGCTTGCCGCATTGGCAAAACTGTCGCGCGAAGAGATGAAATCGGTGTCCTTTACGGCAGGCGACACGGTGGTGTTTTCCTCGCGCACCATTCCCGGCAACGAGAAGGGTATCCTCGAGATCAAGAACCGCCTGATCGATCTCGGCATCAAGATCATCGAGGACGGCGATGCGCTGGTGCATGTCTCCGGCCATCCCCGCCGCAGCGAGTTGCGCAAGATGTATGAATGGGTGCGCCCACAGATCGGCGTGCCGGTGCATGGCGAGGCGGCGCATCTTGTAGCGCAAGGGTCGCTGATGTCGGTGTCCGGCATCGGCCAGGTGGCGCAGGTGCGCGACGGCGACATGCTCCGGCTCTTTCCCGGTGCGGCGACGATCATCGACCAGGTGCCGTTCGGCCGCATCTACAAGGACGGCAGGCTGATCGGCACCGACCAGGCGATGGGCATTCGCGACCGGCGCAAGCTGTCTTTTGCCGGCCATGTCGCGGTCAATGTCGTGCTCGACGACAAATATGAGCTCGCCGGCGATCCCGATCTGGTCGCAATCGGCGTTGCTGAGGCCGATGCCCGCGGCGAGAGCCTCGAAGACCTGATGATCGATGCGGCAATCGGCGCCGTGGACTCTATCCCCCGTCAGCGCCGAAAAGACCTCGACCTCGTGCAGGAGGCGGTGCGCCGCGCCGTCCGCGGCGCCGCCAATGAAGCGTGGGGCAAGAAGCCGCTGGTGACGGTGTTCGTCACTAGGTAAGGGAGTAGGGGAGTACGGCAGTAGGACAGTAGGGAAAGGCGATAGTACCTCGCCGACATTTTTCCCTACTGCCCTATTGCCTTACTGCCCTAAGGACGCCGCCAATGCTCGGACGCCTGAACCATGTCGCGCTTGCCGTGCCGGATCTGGCCGCGGCGACGGCGGCCTATCGCGACACGCTCGGCGCTCGGGTGACCGCACCGCAGGCGCTGCCGGAGCATGGCGTGACGGTGGTGTTCGTCGATGTCGGCAACACCAAGATCGAATTGCTGGAGCCGCTCGGCGAGGGTTCGCCAATCGCAGCATTCCTCGAGAAGAACCCCTCGGGCGGGATGCATCATGTCTGCTATGAGGTCGACGACATTCTTGCCGCGCGTGATCACCTCAAGGCCAGCGGCGCCCGCGTCCTGGGCGACGGGAACCCGAAGACCGGCGCGCATGGCAAGCCGGTGCTGTTCCTGCATCCCAAGGATTTCTTCGGCACGCTGGTCGAACTGGAGCAAGCATGAGCTGGGTTTCGTTTCTCGCCCTGTTCTTCATCACATGGTGGGTGGTGCTGTTCGCCATCCTGCCGTTCAGCGTGAGGACGCAGGACGAGGATGAGGACGTGACCTTGGGCACGGTGCCCAGCGCGCCGCGCGGATCGCATATGCTGCGCGCCGTGCTGCGGACGACGATCGTCACGATGGTTCTTCTTGGTATCTTCTATGGCATTACGAGGGGGCTCGGCCTCGGCATCGACGACATCCCGCACATCGTGCCGGATTTCAGCCAGAGCCCCGAAAATTAGACCTCCAGCACGGCTGTCCGCATCCTGCACGTGAGCACCAATCCGGGCCGGAAGCCTATGCAGGTCCTTCGAAACCTGCTGTGCTGACGCTGCGTGAAGTGACTTGGCAATTTGTCGTGCTAACCAAATGATTGCACAAAAAAAATGCAAGGCCGAGGCCTTGCAATTTAAACGCGTCCGATCCGTTTCCGGTGTCCGGCGGCAGCGAGTAACCGCGCCTAGATCGCATCCTCCCAAGACTTTGACCGCGTAGGAGAGCAGATTTCTTTCCGCCCTCTCGGTTATCGGGGCACATTAGACCAAGGCGGGTGAAAATGTCACGCAGAATTTTGCCTGGAAATAAGCAATCTCGTGCTGCAGTGCACAATAGTATGGCAGGCGTTGCTTGCCAAACGACCAGCAAGGCGGATGCGGCACTGCGGCGCCTTTGCGACACCCGATGGGCGGGTTTCCATTCCGTCATGAAATGGCTATGAAGCCGGGGCAAGCAAGCCTGCGCTGCGCCGATTCCGGTGCGGCAATCCTCTCTCTCACGGACCAGTCCATGCGTTTGTCGCGCTATTTCCTGCCTATCCTTAAAGAAAATCCGCGCGAGGCCGAAATCGTCTCGCACCGGCTGATGCTACGCGCCGGCATGATCCGCCAGCAGGGGCAAGGCAGTTTTTCCTGGCTGCCGCTCGGCAAAAGGGTGCTGGACAAGGTCTGCCGGATTATTCGCGAGGAGCAGGACCGGGCCGGCGCGCTCGAGATCCTGATGCCGACCATCCAGTCCGCCGAGCTGTGGCGCGAAAGCGGCCGCTATGACGACTATGGCAAGGAGATGCTGCGCATCAAGGATAGGCAAGACCGGGACATGCTCTACGGGCCGACCAACGAGGAGGTGGTCACCGAGATTTTCCGCGCCTATGTGAAGTCCTATAAGGATCTGCCGCTCAATCTCTATCACATCCAGTGGAAATTCCGCGACGAGGTGCGGCCGCGCTTCGGCGTCATGCGTTCGCGCGAGTTCCTGATGAAGGACGCCTATTCCTTCGATCTCGACTTCGAAAGCGCTAAGGCGGCCTACAACCGCATGTTCGTGTCCTATCTCAGGACGTTCACGCGCATGGGACTGCAGGCAATCCCGATGCGTGCCGACACCGGGCCGATCGGCGGCGACCTCAGCCACGAATTCATCATCCTGGCCGACACCGGCGAGAGCCAGGTCTATTGCCATCGCGACTATCTTGCGCTTGATGTGCCGGGGGCGGACACGGACTTCGCCAACGATGCCGAGATCGGCGATATCGTCAAGAAATGGACGACTCCCTATGCCGCGACCGACGAGATGCACGACGAGGCGGCATGGGAGAAGGTTGCGACAAGCGACCGGGTCTCGGCGCGCGGCATCGAGGTCGGCCACATCTTCCATTTCGGCGACAAATATTCGAAACCGATGGGGGCCAAGGTGACCGGGCCTGACGGCAAGGATCATTTTGTCTCCGGCGGCTCCTACGGCATCGGCCCGACGCGGCTGGTCGCGGCGATCATCGAGGCCAGCCATGACGACAACGGCATCATCTGGCCGGGCGCGGTGGCGCCCTTCGACGTCGGCCTGATCAACATGAAGGCCGGCGACGCCGAGTGCGACCGCGTCTGCGACGAACTCCATGCGGCGTTTGTTGCCGTCGGCAAGGACGTGCTCTACGACGACACCGACCAGCGGCCAGGCGGCAAGTTCGCCACCGCCGACCTGATCGGCCTGCCGTGGCAGGTGATCGTCGGGCCGCGCGGCGTGGCGGCCGGCGAGGTCGAGATCAAGAATCGCAGGACCGGCGAGCGTGAGACGCTGCCGATCGAGGATGTGAAGAAACGCTTCGGTTTTGCCGCATGAGCGAAGCGGCAGTAGCGAAACCCCCGGCCGCCGGACCTTTTTCCGTTTTCGAACGCATGGTCGCATGGCGTTATCTGCGCTCGCGCCGCAAGGAGACGGTGATCTCCGTCATCGCCTCGATCTCCTTCCTCGGCATCATGCTGGGCGTCGCCACGCTGATCGTCGTGATGGCTGTCATGAACGGGTTTCGCGCCGAGCTCCTGACGCGCATCCTCGGCGTCAATGGCCATCTGATCGTGCAGCCGCTCGACATGCCGCTGGAGGATTATGCGCAGGTCGCCGGTCGCATCAACGGTGTGCCCGGCGTCCAGTACGCCATTCCGCTGATCGACGGGCAGGTGCTGGCGCAAGGCAATATCGGCGGCGGGTCAGGGGCGCTGGTTCGCGGCATACGCGGCGAGGATCTGGTTAAAATTTCGATCGTCGCCAACAATATCAAGCAGGGCTCGATCGCCGGCTTCGACACAAGCGAGGGCGTCGCCATCGGCAGCCGCATGGCCGACAATCTCGGTCTTGTGCTCGGCGACACGATCACGCTGATTGCGCCCGACGGCGATGTCACGCCGCTCGGCACGACACCGCGCATGAAGGGCTACCCGATCACGGCAATCTTCGAAGTCGGCATGTCGGAATATGACAGCTCCATCGTCTATATGCCGTTTTCGGAAGCACAGCTCTATTTCAACATGGATGGCCGAGCTCAGGCGATCGAGATCTATGTCGACAATCCCGACAATGTCGACGCGCTGAAGCCGAAGGTCGAGGAGGCGTCGCAGCGGCCGATCACCATGGTCGACTGGCGAGAACGCAACCGGACATTCTTCGATGCGCTGCAAGTGGAGCGCAACGTCATGTTCATGATCCTGACGCTGATCGTGCTGGTGGCGGCGCTCAACATCATTTCGGGCCTGATCATGCTGGTGAAGGACAAGGGCCACGACATCGCCATCCTGCGCACCATGGGCGCCACGCGCGGCGCGATCCTGCGCATCTTTCTGATGACCGGCGCGGCGATCGGCGTGGTGGGCACCATCGCCGGCGTGCTGCTGGGCGTCGTAATCTGCCTGAACGTCGAGCGAATCCGCCAGTTCTTCTCCTGGCTGGCCGGCGAGAGGCTGTTCAATCCCGAGCTCTATTTCCTGAGCCAGCTGCCTGCCCGCATGGACGCCAGCGAGACGATCTCGGTGATCCTGATGGCGCTGGTGCTGTCGTTCCTAGCGACGCTGTTTCCGGCATGGCGCGCGGCCAGGCTCGATCCGGTCGAAGCGCTGAGGTACGAATGATGGCCGAGGCCATTATCGAGCTGAAGAGCGTCGAGCGGCACTATGTCCAGGGGCCGCGCAAGCTCACCATCCTCAACGGCGCCGATTTTTCGCTGAAGCGCGGCGAGATCGTGGCGCTGGTGGCGCCGTCGGGAACCGGCAAATCGACGCTGTTGCACACCGCCGGACTGCTGGAGCGGCCGGACGCCGGCGACGTGATTCTGGCAGGCCGCGCCTGCGGGCGGCTT
Source organism: Mesorhizobium sp. M5C.F.Cr.IN.023.01.1.1 (assembly GCF_003997585.1). NCBI lineage: Bacteria > Pseudomonadati > Pseudomonadota > Alphaproteobacteria > Hyphomicrobiales > Phyllobacteriaceae > Mesorhizobium > Mesorhizobium sp. M5C.F.Cr.IN.023.01.1.1. The sequence continues at coordinate 24,423 of NZ_RZSU01000058.1, forward strand.
TCCGACGACGAGCGCACGGCGATCCGCCGTAACGATGTCGGCTTCGTCTATCAGTTCCATCACCTGCTGCCGGAGTTCACGGCGCTGGAAAACATCATGATGCCGCAGCTGATAAAAGGGCTGACGCGCAAGGAGGCTGCCGAGCGGTCGGCGCAACTGCTCGACTATATGCAGATCGGCAAGCGCGCGCAGCACCGGCCATCCGAATTGTCCGGCGGCGAGCAGCAGCGCGTCGCCATTGCGCGCGCCGTCGCCAATGCGCCGCTGGTGCTGCTTGCCGACGAGCCGACCGGCAATCTCGATCCGGTCACCGCCTCCTATGTGTTCGAGGCACTGGGAGCGCTGGTCCGGCAATCGGGGCTGGCGGCGCTGATCGCCACCCACAATCACGAGCTTGCATCGCGCATGGACCGTCGCGTCACGCTGGCCGACGGCAAGGTTGTTCCGCTTTAGGTGTATCGATATTCAGCCGGCCTGCGAACGGCGGTTTCCTGCGCTTCCGGTACTCACGTACCCAACAGTACGCTCCGTTCCGGTTCTTGGAACCCACCCAGTCTGGTCGCTTCGCGCCCGTCTTCGACTCCGGCTAGGCCTGACCTGAATCTCGACACATCTACGGGCTGATCACCGGCGTGCTATCTGGCTGCACCTCCCCACACGCAGCCAGTGCGGGAAGCGGCGGAAATCCGCTCTCAACCTTTCCTTAACCCTGCCGAACTGATCACCGGCAATTCGCGGCTCGCCCGGATTGTGGTCGTTGACATTCGAACAAAATTAGAACAAAATACGAACATACTGAAAACAGGAGAGCGTTATGACCGGTCTTGTTCAGGATGTCGTGTCACTGGTGTGCATGAGCACGTTTCTCATTTCCATGGCGATCTGGATCGGAGCGATGTGAGGCAGCGCTGAAAGACATGGCTCAAATGCTGACGTTCTTCACGGGGTGGGGGCGGCGTCGGAGCTCGGTGGTTCGGTGCTGCTTGGTCAGCCAGCCTTGCGGGCCGCTTCGACAAGCAAAGGTGCCGCTGGTCCGAAGATGTCCTCGAAGGCGGATTTCAGCGCGAAATCGAGGTCGGCCATCCCCAAAGGAAGGCCGAGGTCGACGAGGCTGGTGACGCCGTGATCCTGCACACCGCACGGCACGATGCCGCTAAAATGGCTGAGATCCGGCTCGACATTGATGGCGATGCCGTGAAAGCTCACCCAGCGCCTCAGCCTGATGCCGATGGCGGCGATCTTGTCCTCGGCCGGCGAGCCGTCGGGTCGGACCGGGCGATCCGGCCGCACCACCCAGACGCCGACGCGGTCCTCGCGCCGTTCGCCGCGCACGTTGAAGGTGGCGAGCGTGCCGATGATCCATTGTTCGAGCGCCGCGACGAAGGCGCGGACATCCTCGCGCCGCCGCTTCAGGTCGAGCATCACATAAGCGACGCGCTGGCCTGGCCCGTGATACGTGTATTCGCCGCCGCGCCCGGCCGCGAATACCGGAAAACGGTCCGGCTCGATCAGGTCATCGATGTGGGCGCTGGTGCCAGCGGTGTAGAGTGGCGGGTGCTCGACCAGCCAGACCATCTCGCCGGCGGCGCCGCTTCGGATCGCTTCGGCACGCGCCTCCATCACGGCAAGCGCATCCGGATAGGCGGTGAGGCCGGGTTCGATCCGCCATTCGACCGGTGCCGAACCGGGCAGGGGCAGGAACGACGTGGCGATCTGGCTGCGTTCTGTCATGGCGTGTCTCGTGTCGCTCTTCATATGGCGGCAATCGGCTGAAACGTCCAGTTCCGAGCGCGTTCCAACCCTTTGGAGGGTTATGCCGAATCCCGGGCAATTATTGCGCGACGCGCCCTTGTTTCGCCGGAAACGATTTGCTACACGCCGCGAGCCGGTTCGTTTCGGCTCCTACCACGTGCGGTCGTGGCGGAATTGGTAGACGCGCAGCGTTGAGGTCGCTGTGGGGCAACCCGTGGAAGTTCGAGTCTTCTCGACCGCACCAGCTTTGTCCAATAAGCTGTTATTTATTACGCAATTTTCTGTTTCACTACAGCTCTTCCAGGACTGTTTGTGCAAGCTGAAACACTGTGCGAACCTGCGGCTGGTTGGGCGCGGAATGCCGCGCGCTAACCGCATGGTTGACCCGTCATCAAATGCCAGCTGCTTCAAAGACCCGAACCGTGCCGCGAAGCGGACATTGGGAACCCTTGGCAAAAGATGCGCTTTTCACGCAGGCGCTCACGCGGCTATCCATTGATGTGATGCGCGGCAAATAGCCCGCTGGTTGCATTATCTCGGGGCTTGTTTGCGGACGCGACTTTCCAGCCGCAAAAGCAGATAGTCGACCTCTTGTCTGGCCGCTGCCGACAACGCACTGCCCGGCTTGCGCTGGGCGTCGGAAGCGATGGCACCGCGCTTCATCATCACATATTTGCGTACCGCAAGTCCGACACCGGGTTGCTGCTCATAGCGCAGATAGGGCAGGTGGGCGTCGAAAAGATCGTGCGCCTTGTCGCGCTCGCTGGCGGCAGACAGTTTCACCACGTCGACCAGCATATCGGGGAAGGCATAGCCGGTCATCGCACCGTCGGCGCCGCGCTCCATCTCGAAGTCGAGGAAGAGGCCGCCATTACCGGTGAGAATGGACAGTGGCCGCAGCGAGCCGTCCTTCTGAAAGCCGCGCAGCGCGCTGATCTTCTCCAGGCCCGGCCAGTCCTCGTGCTTGAGCATGAAGCAGGCCGGGTTGTCGGTGACGATGCGGCGGATGACGGCCGGCGTCATGACGACCGAGAGGGTCAGCGGATAGTCCTGCAGGACGAAAGGAACATCTTCGCCGATCGCTTCGGATGCGTTGCGGAAATAGGTGACGATCTGGTCGTCGGTGCGCAGCGTCGGCGGCGGCGCAATCATCACGCTCTGCGCGCCAACCTCCATCGAGGCGCGCGCAAGGCTGCGCATGGCGGCGAAGCCAGGGGCAGAGACGCCGACGATGACCGGCAGCCTGGTGCGCGCCACGATACGCTTGACGATCTCGAGCGATTCGCCGGCGTCGAGCTTCGGGGCCTCGCCCATGATGCCGAGGATTGTCATCCCATCGACGCCGCAGCGCTCGTAGAAATCGACCATCGAATCAAGTGATTCCCAGTCGATCTTGCCATCCGCCTCGAACGGCGTCGGGGCAATGGTGTAGACACCTTTGGTGTCAGGACCGATGGCCATGAGATCCTCCTAAATTCAGCTTTCAGTCATAGCGCAGGACCGAGGGTCCGATCCAACCCGGCAGTTGGTCCGGACGGGCGCGAAGTAACCGCATGGTAAGCTTGCTTCGCTATCACATTGATAATGCCACCGATGGCGCATTTGATTCTTGGTAAATTAGTATGTCATTAACTATAGGGGTAGGGGACTACAGTCCATCGACAAAGTGGTCGTTTCGCCTTGCCTTCTTTATGGCAATCTACGTGGTATGCGCGTCCGCACTAAACCCACAGTCTTTCTTCAATCTGGTCCTGGTTTATGCTCAGAAGTTTACCGTCGGTATCCCTATCTTGTTTATCAGTGGTGTCTGTTCCGCCGCGCTTATTTGCGGCCGAGGGGAGCCAACTCGCTACGCCGTAGATTTGGTTCGAGCGCGCTGGCGTGGCTGTTTGCTGGTGCTGCTGTTCTTCTTCGCCAGCTTGACCGCGTTCTCTACCTACAAGATGGCCATCCCGTCCGTCGTTCCATTCTATGCGGACAACTGGCTAGCCGATCTGGATGAATGGTTGCACGGGATTGCGCCGTGGGAACTCACGCACAGGCTCGACAGCAACATGTGGTCGATCGTCGTCTTCAACAGCTATGAGGTGATTTGGTTTTTCCAATGGTTCGGCACCATGCTTTTCGTGTCTCTCTGGTCGGACAAGATTGGCCGCATCCGCTACCTCTGGGCAGCAGCGCTGACGTTATGCATCCTCGGCACTCTCTTGGCCTCGGCGCTGGCGTCGGTCGGGCCGATCTACTACCACCAGTTTGTTGGCGAGGATCGCTTCAACGGACTCAACGCCGCCATGGACGGTCTCGACTATAGCCATATGGTGCGGGAGCCCGCTGCATATCTTCTGACGGCTTACCAGAGCGGCCGGCCAGACCTTGGCGGTGGCATCTCGGCCATGCCAAGCATGCACGTCGCCTTTGCCACACTGAATGCCTATCTGCTTTCATCCCTCAATATCTGGCTCGGTATTCTCGGTTGGATGTTCGCAGTCCTGATAATGTACGGTTCGGTATATACCGGATGGCACTATGCTGTTGACGGCTACGTCTCCATCATTGTGGTGTCGGTGATCTGGTGGCTAACCGGACGCCAGCCAGCGCAAATTGAGACACAGTTTGCGATACGCCAACCCATAGAAGGTTAGGTGTGCGACGCCTGACAATGTCAGCCAGGGGCAACAGCGCTGGTTAATTTATTGGCCGCGCCAGCAATTGCAGACACCCCACAGCGACGGCGAGGTCAAAACCCCTGGAAAAGAGAAGGTCTTGGCCGATCCCGGGAATGGCTTTGCTAAAGTGAAGATCCAGCTTTAACCTTCTGCAACGCATTTCCAGGTCGAAAACCGGGTTTGATACTCTATCTGTCCGGGAACGCCGCACGGAACGGAGCCAGCTTCATGAGTGACAGCCAGGTCAAGGAAAGGATTGCGGGAGGGAACACCATTCGAAGCCTGCATGCCGACCTGCCAGTCAACGCCACGTTCCATATCTGGCTTAAGGCGGCCAAGCCGGATGTTCCGGGCTCGCTGTCTTTTTCCAATGTCCGTGGCAAGTTCGGCGAGGTGAGCGTTACGAACGCCGAAGAGTATGAATTCAGAATTTTTCACGTCTTCGGCGGTGGCAGTGTCGAACTCGACTACGACACGGATCAGACCTCGGTATCGGTCGCCTACTGGTTCGCATTGGCCGACGTGCTGGAGACAGGCATTACAGTTATCCACACCAATCCGGGAAATGCCCCGCCGAACATTCCTGACAGCTATCATTTTCGCCCGCCGTTCGGCTGGATGAATGATCCAAACGGATTCGGCCGGTTTGGAGGTCGCCCACATCTCTTCTACCAGCATTATTCCCATGGGCTTCGGTGGAACACGATGCACTGGGGGCACGCCGTATCTTCCGACTATTTGCGATGGCGTCACATGCCCATCTTCCTGTTCCCGTCGGAAGATCTTACCGCAAGGCCCGACAAACGGGGCGGTGCGTATTCCGGCTCAGCCATCCCGCTTGCCGATGGCCCGGGTATTCGCGTCTTTTTCACCGAGCAGGTACAGGACCGTATCCCGGAACAGCAGATCCAACTCACTGCCACTTCCAGCGACCTCATCACGGCGGGAAATGCCGACGTCATCCTGCCCTACCGCCCACTTGACGAGGGATTGACCACCGATTTTCGCGACCCATACGTCTTCAAGGGACCGGATGGCCGTTGGAAAATGCTGCTGGGCAGCCAGAGCGATGAGGGCGGCGTTGTCCTGCTCTACGAAACCCACGACCATACGGCCGCCACCGGCTGGACATATATCGGCAAGCTTCTGGTCGAGAAACACTATCGGACGACGGCGATCGAATGTCCCTGTCTGCTGCCGCTCGACGGGCCTGCGACCGATCCTGCGACGCGCTGGGTTCTAATTCTCGGCCTGATGAATAGTGAGGACCAGTCCACCCGGCGCAAGAATCTGACAATGGCCATTGTCGGCTGGTTCGATGGTCAGACCTTTTCCAAGGAATTCGAACAGGAACTGGACTTCGGGACGGATAACTACGCCTTCCAGGCCTTCGTCGACGGTGATGCCATTGTCGGTATTGGATGGCTTGCCAACTGGGCCGATACCGGACCGGCGATCGATTTCCCCACAGCCATGACGTTGCCTCGCAACATCCATCTGTCTGCAGGCGAGTTGCATACCCCGCCCATCGGAGCAGCCGAGAGCCTGCGGAGCCATATTCTGGACCGAACGCGCCTTGCAGCCGGAGAGCAGGTAAGCTTTATCAACGGCTCCGTCGAAATCCTGTTCGAGTTGGAAAAGCCGGGTGCCCATTTCCGCCTGAAGCTCCATCATCCAACTGTTCGCCTCGAGGTTGTCGTCGACGACGAGGGACTTGCCATTTGTCATGAAGACGGGGGCGCAGCTCAGTCTCCTCACTATATCGCCAAGGGAGCCCGTCCAAGACGGCTGCGGATATTCCTCGACTACGGATCGATCGAGGTCTTCGCGGATCGCGGTCGTTGGGCTGGCACGAAGCGGATCAGCGGTTTTGAGCCGGTACAATCGGCACGTCTCATCGCCGAAACGGGCGCCGTTCTACACGCGACGGTATGGGCGCTCAAACCGTGACAAGGGGATCAATATTTCCAGTTTAGGATCGGGCGTCGTCAAACACCGACCAATGAACGAGGCCTTCGACGACGCCAAAGGCAAACTGTTCCTTCGCGCTGTAAACCAGCGGGTTGTCCCGAGCCATGTCAAGCAGTTCGGGTAGGGCATTGGCGACGACAATCCCGCGCGCACCCGGCAGGTCGAACATACTGCGATCGTTGTTGGTATCGCCGGCGACCACCACCTCATCCAGGCCGATACTGAGTTCATTGCAGAGCCAGGCCAGCGCCTGGCCCTTGTCTGCCGAACGCGGCAGGATATCGAGATCGCGTCCGCTGGAATAGATCATCGTCACTGACAGGCCGGCCTCGGCCAGAGCGCGCTCGATGCTGGCAAGGGCTTCCGGACTTGCTTCGTGCAGGTACCAACTCGATTTGAAGGCGTGTTGATAGCCGTCGGGTTGGCGAACGGTGTCTTCGAGCGATCCGAGCACCGCATCGACTTTCTCAAGAGACCAGCCTTCCGAAAACCTCTGGGTAAAGTGCCCCAGATCAGCAAAGTGTGCGAGACGAGAGGTGTGCCGCGGACCGGCGAGCATTGTGCCGACACCGCCGATCACGTAGTCCGGCGCTGGCAGGCCGACTTCGTCGACGAAGTTCAAAATATCGTCGGCCAGACGACCGCTGTTGTAGACGAGAACCGGCCGGTGCTCGGGGTCGAGCGCTTCCCATTTGGAACGGAAGCGTGATGTCGCCGGCGCATCGCCTGCCAGAGTCCCGTCGAGGTCACTCGATAGAAGCGCGATCGGTTTCAATCGCCGTCGTTCCACGGCTCATCCCAATCATGGTCGTCGACCGCCTTCAGCACCGGACGTCCCTCGACAAGGCTGACAAGCTGCTGCGCGATACCTGTCCAGGTGAACAGGCTGCGCGCCTTGTGCGCACCCATGCGACCCAGTCGGCCGTAGAGGCGCTGGTGCTTCATAGGCTTGACGATCGTGATGCCGAGATCTTCCTTGTCGAACGGATCACCGAACAGCGCGTGCCGGCCATAGCTGATCCCGCGATAGAGGCCGCCATGGATCGTAACCACGGTGGGCGTTCCGCAGGCCATTGCCTCGATCGCGGTCATGCCGAACGGCTCGTAGCGGCTCGACAGGACGAACATGTCCGCCGCCCGATAGGTGTCGGCCAGATCCTCGTCGGCAACATATCCGGAGAAGACGACACGACCCTGCAAGCCTAGCTGTTCAACCTGTTCCTTGAGCTGGTTCAGGATCTTCTGTTCCTGCTCGTCCATGTTCTCGCCGCCGACAGCAAGTCTCAGGACCGCATCCGGCACACGCGGCACCACCACGGAAAACGCATCGATCAGCAGGTCGTAGCCTTTGTTGGTGGCGAGCCGGCCGAGCGCCAGGATCGTTCTCCCCTCGAAGCCGAGCCGATGGCGGATCAGCCGGCGAGACGCCTCGCTGACGGGGAAGAACCGGTTGTCGTCGTAACCGGGCGGGATCATGTGCACGCGGTCGCGCTCGAGACTGTAGTCCTCGACCAGCATATCCACCTGCGGCGGCGTTGTTGCAATCACCATGGCACAGCTTCGATAGATGATGGTCTCGTGCTTTATGCGCTCGGCGAAATTGAACTCGGCCTCGAATGTATCGGCCTTGTCCGGGTAGTCCGTCTTCATCTGGCGCTGCTTCCATATACCGAGAGAATGCGGCGTATGGATGTGCGGGATATTGAGAGCTTCCGACAGTCGTTGCCCCGCCACGCCCGCATCCCAGTAGTGACTGTTGATGAAGTCGTAGGAGAGGTTTTCCCTTCGAATCAGGCGCAGCGCGTTTTCACACCACTCGAGAAGGTGGCGGTGGAGATATTCCTTCGGGATAAAATTGGGTCCGCCACAGCCGACACGCAGGACACGAACCCCGTCTGCCACTTCATCGACAGGAGGCTGGTCTTCAAATCGCCGCGTCCAGATATCGACAGCATAGCCCAATTGGGCCAGCTTTTTGGCCAGTTCCAGGACATAGACCACCTGTCCGCCGGTGTCGGCCGCACCCAATGGCGGGTTTGCTGCAACGTAGCCGTGGGTGGAAATGAGTGCAATTCTAGGTATCGCCGCATCCGAGTTGACGTCCGGCATCTGTATCCTTCTCTACGATTGATCTCTGCACGCCCGCAGTCGGAGCATGGGCCAGTCCAGCTATATAAGGATTCCAGCCCCCATCCGCAAATATTGAGCACGCGCTCAGGTCAACGCAATTGACGTGATGGTAAGGCAAACCGGCTCTGTTGCATGTTTCGGTCACCGAGTGGCCTCGAACAGCGTTGGACGGTTGTTCGAGGATTTATGGTGTCCAAAGGCCGCCATTTCGATCGGTCTGTCATCCTTTGCGCCCGTTGGTCTCTGGCCTCAGGAGTTGAGCCTACGCCTCCTTGAGGGATGGCCGAGTGGGGCATCAACGTCCGTCCCTCAATCCGGTTGCACCTGGCTTCGCTCCCCGGTGAGGAAGGGTGGATTTCGTTTGATATTCCCGCGCATTGCGCAATAGAGCTGCGGAGCCTCAGGTCGAATCGTGCCACCGCTCTATCTTTGTGTTTGAGCATCGGATTTTCCCAAAACCGGTTTCCACTTCTGGATCCAATGCTCTAGACCTGACAGGCACCTTTTCCGGAATTCTGATGGCGGGAGGCGCTGGTGGAAGGCCAGGACGAACAGACGACCGGCGCCAGGGCCGCTGAGGACAGCCACGCCGACATTTATGGCGAGGACGGCGCCATTCTGTCGTCGTTCCTTGCCGCGATCGGTGCAGCGATTGCCGATCGCGACACGCTGACGCTGAAGCGTGAAGTCGACGACCTGCACCAATCGGAACTCGGCGACCTGCTGGAGGCGCTTCATCCCGAACAGCGCCGCGCGCTGGTCGACTTGTTGGGCGCCGACTTCGACTTTTCCGCGCTGACCGAGGTCGACGAGGCGATACGCCGCGACATCGTCGACAATTTGCCCAACGCGCAGATTGCCCAGGGGGTGCAGGACCTCGATTCCGACGACGCGGTCTACATTCTCGAGGATCTCGAAAAGAAAGACCAGGACGAGATCCTGTCGCAACTGCCCTTCACCGAGCGGATCAGGCTGCGCCGCTCGCTCGACTATCCCGAAGAGACCGCCGGCCGCCGCATGCAGACGGAGTTTGTCGCGGTGCCGCCGTTCTGGACAATCGGCCAGACCATCGACTACATGCGCGAGGACAACAACCTTCCCGACCGCTTCAGTCAGATCTTCGTCATCGATCCGAGCTTCAAGCTGCTCGGCGCTATCGATCTCGACCAGATCCTGCGCACCAAGCGCTCGATCAAGGTCGAAGAGGTCATGCATGAGACCAGGCACGCCATTCCGGCCACGATGGACCAGGAAGAGGCGGCGCGCGAATTCGAACAATACGACCTTCTCTCCGCCGCCGTCGTCGACGAGAACGAGCGGCTGGTCGGCGTGCTGACCATCGACGACGTGGTCGACGTCATCCAGCAGGAAGCCGAGGAGGATCTGCTGCGCATGGGCGGTGTCGGCGACGAAGAACTGTCGGATAGCATTCTTTCGACCTCGCGCTCGCGGGTTCCGTGGCTGCTCGTCAACCTGCTGACGGCGTTCCTGGCGGCCTCGGTGATCGGCCTGTTCGACCGCACGATCGAGCACATCGTGGCGCTGGCCGTGCTGATGCCGATCGTCGCGGGCATGGGCGGCAATGCCGGCTCGCAGACCATGACGGTCACGGTGCGGGCGCTGGCAACCAGGGACCTCGACATCTACAATGCCGGCCGCATCATCCGCCGCGAGATGGGGGTGGGCTTCATCAACGGCATCATCTTCGCCATCCTGATCGGCATCGTCGCGGCCGCCTGGTTCCGCGATCCCAATTTGGGCGGCATCATCGCAGCGGCGATGATCATCAACATGTTCGTCGCCGCACTTGCCGGCATCCTGATCCCGCTGCTGCTCGACCGGTTCAAGATCGACCCGGCCGTGGCTTCGGCGGTTTTCGTCACGACGGTCACCGACGTCGTCGGCTTCTTTGCCTTTCTCGGCCTCGCCGCATGGTGGTTCGGCGTGCGCTGAGCGAACGTGCGGTTATGCCTTCAATTGACTTTTACGTAAATGCCATGCGAGATTTTGGAACTGCCTGTCGGCCGATTCTGACGCCCGTCTGGACGATAGCGAGGCCGCATGATTGGAACTCGCAGCGCGGCTGGGCATTTGGAGTGACGATGCGGGAATATTATTCGATCACCGAACTGACCCGCGAATTCGATGTTTCGACGCGGACGCTGCGCTTCTACGAGGACGAGGGGCTGGTGCAGCCGGTACGTCGCGGCCGTACGCGGTTGTTTCGCCCGTCGGACCGGCACCTCATCCGCCAGATCATGCGCGGCAAGAGGCTCGGCTTTTCGATCAATGAAATCCGCGAAATCATCCAGATGTATAAGGAGCCGCCCGGGGAGGTCGGTCAGCTCAACCTGATGATCAAACGCATTGAGGAAAAGCGCGAGGATCTGCGCCAGAAGCGCCGGGACCTCGAAGAGACCTTGGCCGAACTCGACCAGGCCGAGGAATCCTGCGTCGAGCGATTGGTGGAGCTCGGCGTCAACACCTGAAGCTCAAATCCAGCGCCGCACTTTTTTCGCGTAGTCCCGGTATTTCTTGCCGAATTTCGTCGTCAGAACTTTTTCCTCGCCCTCAATCGCCATTTTCTGCGTTGCGAAGGCGGCGATGAACGCCAGCGGCAGGAACCATACGATCCCCGAGACAAGGGCCACGCCGATCAGCAGCAGCGTGTTGGCCAGATATATCGGGTTGCGGCTGACAGCAAAGGGGCCTGATGTCACCAGATGGTCCGGCACGGCGTTTGGGTGGAGCGTCGTCTTTGCCCGGATCATGGTGCGGATCGCCGTGAACCAGAGTGCGACGACGCCGAACAATGCCACCCAGCCGGCCGCAAACAGGATGTCGCCGAGCAGGCCGCCGATCCATGGCAGCGGGTAGAGCAAGCCAAGCGCGATGCTGACGGCGATGGCCGCGACATAGATCAGCGGCGGCCACGGTATAAACCCCGGTTTCGGTTGCCCCGGTTTCTGTTGATGGTCGGTCATTGTGCTCCTCCCTCCATCAAAGTGCTGTCGGCTTTGGCAGTGCAGGCGCCGGCGAGCTCGCCGAGATGTGCCCTCCATTCCGCAGCCTGGTCGTTGCGATAGAGCCGATCAAGCGTGGCCTCGCCCTCGAGCGTATCGAGCATGCACGCACAATAGCTGGAGCAGAACTCCGTGTCGCGCGATTGCTCGCACGATGTCTGACATTCTTTCAGGAAGGTGACCTGCCTGGTCTCGACCGGTGCCGGCACCACTTGCGAAAGCAGCCAGACCGAGCCGATCAGCACCGGCTGGTGGATCAGATAGAAGGCGAGGCTGTGCCGGCCGATAAAGACCAGCGGATTTGTCCAGCGGCCGGGCGTCAGGCCCGCCAGCCGCGTCAGCATGCCGGAAGCGAAGGCGAGTTTTGCCGCCGCGATGCCCACAAGCGCGGCGCCGAACCATGGAAACAGCGGGACATAATCGTTGGAGCGAGGATTGGTTGCCGACAGGCCGACCCACCACAGGGCCGGATGATCGAAGATCTCGGACCTGAGGTAGAGCGGCGCGGTGATGACGAAAGCCGCGACAACAAGCGTCAGCAGCGCCGGCAGCCGCAGAAACGCCAGGCCGAGCAGGCTGGCGAGCGCGATCTCGTGCAGGATACCGAAGAAGATGAAACTGTCCGGCGTGGCAAGCCTCGTGGCAGCCGATATGGCGAGCGCCGCACCAGCGACCATGGCGAAGCGTTTCCAGAAACCGTTCCAGCGGATCTGTTTGCCATGGGCGAGGAACAGACTGACGCCGACCAGGAACAGGAAGGTCGAAGCGATGCAGCGCGCGTAGAATTTCCACCAGCCGAAGGCGGTCAGGCCGGGATCGGTGTAGCCGAAGAATTCGAGATCCCAGGTGAAATGGTAACTCGCCATGGCAAGCAAAGCGACGCCGCGGGCGACGTCGATGGCGATGATGCGCTTGGATCGGTCCTGAACGGTCGGCGTAGGAATGCTCATGGTCTCGCAATCTGATTCAGCACTGCAAGACGACTATCATGGTTGCCCCCGACAAAAGAAGGCGGGCCAACCCACTTCGATGTTCAGGGCTTAGGCTGAGGCGTTTCGTGCCGTTCGCGCACCCAGTTGTGGAAGCGATGCAAATTCATATTCCTCGGGCATCAGCACGCCGGCCTTGTGGCGCATCGAGCGCAGGCCTTTCTGGTTGATCTCGCAGATATTAGCGTCTTCCTCCAGCACCTGCCTGCCGAAGGCGACGATGTTGTCGATATCAGCCGTTGGATCGGCGAGCGCTTCGGGCGAAAAAAGCCATTCGGCGGTCAGTTCGGTCTGCTCCGAGCCGAGCGGCACCAGCCGCACGGTCCTGACATAGTCGACATGGCCGACGATGAAGGCTGGCTCCTGAGATGCTCCAGCCGACATCCCGGCTATTCGTTTGTCAATTGGGGCGAAAGCATTGCCGGATTCGGTCGTGATGCCTAATCATGCCGGAAGCGAAGGGATTGTGACATGACCGCACGACAGATGTCGCTAACAGCCGAACTGGTGGCGCGCTGTTGGCGCGAGATCGAGGATGCCGGTCCCAATCCGGACGCGGCGCATCTGGATGACCGCGACTATGACGCAATGCTCGACGAATTCCAGGCTGAACTCCCAGCCTCCGAACCGCTGTGGTTGTTCGGCTATGGCTCACTGATTTGGAAGCCGGAAATCGACCACGTCGAGGAACGTGTCGCCGTAGCGCGCGGCTGGCACAGGTCTTTTTGCATGAACATGACGCGCTGGCGCGGCACCAAGCAGAGCCCGGGGCTGATGATGGCGCTGGACCGTGGCGGACAGTGCAAGGGTGTCGCCTTTCGGCTGAGCGATGGCGATCGCCGCGCGCAGCTCGACAAGCTTTTTCGGCGTGAGGTGACGCTGAAGCCGACGAGCTATCGTCCGCGCCTGCTCTCGCTGGCAAGCGACAGCGGGCCGTTCAAGGCGCTGGCCTTCGTCATCAACCGCAAGGGGACGACCTATGCCGGACCGCTCGGGGAAGACGAGGTGGCCGAAAAGCTCTCCACATCCTGCGGGCACTGGGGATCAGGCGCCGACTACCTATACAACACGGTGAAAAACCTGGAAGGGCGCGGCATTCACGACCGCCATCTGTGGCGGCTGCAACAGCTGGTTGCCGAGCGGATCACTGCCTCGAAGCCTTGAGACCGCGTGGCGCATTCGCGCTGGTAGCTGGCGGAATTTGGTTTGCCGGGCGCGACGATCCTGCCTATAGTCGCAGCCGTCGTCGGTTCCGTTAGGGACCAAGAGGGAATGCGGTGAGGGTGAATTTCTGCCCAATGCCGTGGCTGCCCCCGCAACTGTGTGCGGTAGTCCGCTCCATATGCCACTGAAGAGTTTCTTCGGGAAGGTGGGGAAGGGCGTTGATCCGCGAGCCAGGAGACCTGCCGGCGACAGGAAAACTGACTTCTATGCCCTCGGGTGGAGGGCGAAAGGACAAGACATGAACACCGCTTCCGTCTCGCTCGGCGCTTCCGTCTCCTCGCAGTCGCGCTTCGTGCAGCTGGCGCTTGCTGCATTTCTCGGCATTTTCGTCATGGGCTTTGTCGGCTTCTCGCAAATCGATGCGGTCCACAATGCCGCCCACGACTATCGCCATTCGATGGCGTTTCCCTGCCACTGACGAGGGGCTGACATCATGACACTGTTTCGCAACGTCGTGTTCATCGCGGCGATCGCAGGGCTTGTGGCTGGCGTCGTTCTCGCCTGCATGCAGGCCTATGCCACCGTGCCGCTCATTCTGAAAGCGGAGGTCTACGAACAGGCCGGCGGTGGTCACACGCATGACCATGCCGCGGCGTCAGCCGCGAACGCCGGGGACACGAATGCCATGACCAGCGCGGCGCCAGCGCCGGCCGAAGCTGCCGCTCCGGAAGAGGAGGGCTGGACGCCGGCCGATGGCTTCGAGCGCTTCGCCTTCAATGTCGTTGCCAATGTGGTCACCGGCATCGGTTTTGCGCTGATCCTGGTCGCCGCTTCGGAGTTCGCCGGCGGCATCGGCAATTGGCGTCAGGGCCTGTTCTGGGGCTTTGCCGGCTTTGCCGTATTCACGCTGGCTCCGAACCTTGGCCTGCCGCCCGAATTGCCGGCGATGCCGGCGGCCGATCTCACCCAGCGCCAGATCTGGTGGACGGCGACCGTGATGGCGACCGCGGCCGGTCTTGGCCTGCTTGCCTTCCGCAAGTCGTTGCCACTGGCGCTGATTGCCGTAGCGTTGATCGTGGCTCCGCATATCGTCGGCGCGCCGCAGCCCGACAGTTTCGAATCGCCGATCCCAGAAGGCCTGCATCACCAGTTCGTGGTGGCGGTGACGCTGACCAATCTGGTGTTCTGGCTGGTGCTCGGCGCCATCGTCGGCGTGGTGCGTGGCCGCTTGACCGGCACGGCGACCGGCCTGCGCGACAGCTTTGCCTGATCGCATTGCCCCCGGCGGGGCGCTGACCCTGGTCATCGGCGGTGCGCGCTCCGGCAAGAGCGCGCATGCCGAAAAATTGGCGACGGCCTGCCCGGCGCCGTGGGCCTATATCGCCACGGCGCAAGCCTATGACGACGAGATGCGCGAACGTATTGCGCTGCATCGGTCGCGGCGCGGTGAGGGCTGGACGACCATCGACGCGCCGCTCGATCTCGTCGGCGCGATCGAGGCGCTGCCTGACGGCCGGCCCGTCCTGATCGACTGCCTGAGTTTGTGGCTGACCAACCATATGCTGGCCGAACATGACGTTGAGGCCGAATGCCGGGGGCTGGTGGATGTGCTGTCACGACCGCGCGGGCCGTGGTTCGTGGTTTCCAACGAGGTCGGCCAGGGCATCGTGCCGGACAATGCGTTGGCTCGCCGGTTTCGCGATGCCGCCGGCCGGCTCAACCAGCAAGTCGCGGCAGTGTCCGATACGGTGCTGCTGATGGTGGTGGGGCTGCCGCTCAAGGTGAAGTGACATGACTGATACTATCGATCCCACTGACGAGGAGCGCCATCGCGCCAAGATGGCCAAGCGCAAAGCGGTGCAGGACGCCGAGGTCGCGGCAAAGACGGTCGAGAAGGGGCTGCTGATCGTCAACACCGGGCCCGGCAAGGGCAAGACCACCGCCGCCTTCGGGCTGGCGCTGAGGATGCTCGGCTACGGCAGGCGCGTCGGCGTCGTCCAGTTCATCAAGGGCAAATGGCACACCGGCGAGAAGGACGCCTTTGCCGCCTTCGGCGACCGGGTCGTCTGGCACACGATGGGCGAGGGTTTCACCTGGGAGACACAGGATCTGAAGCGCGACATCGCCGCCGCCGAGGCGGCCTGGGCCAAGGCGCTCGAGCTGATGGCCGATCCATCGATCAGCCTTCTGGTGCTCGACGAGCTGAACATCGCGCTGCGCTACGATTATCTCGATCTCGACAAAGTGGTGGCGGCGCTGAAAGAGCGCCGCCAAAACCTGCATGTCGCCGTCACCGGCCGCAATGCCAAGCCGGCGCTGGTCGATGCCGCCGATCTCGTCACCGAGATGGGCGCGACCAAGCATCACTTTTCCGCCGGCGTGAAGGCACAGCAAGGCATAGAGTTCTGACCCGCGCGCTTGAGGCTTCAAGTTGCTTTGTGACGGCAATTATGCTATGGATTTATACATGGTGCTGATTTGCGCCAGCGACCCGCCGCCGAGGCGGGTTTTTTATTTTAGCCGATCTTGGCCGGTCGCGTTTCTGATCTGCATTGAACGTCGTCAGGCGGCGATGACAATCACCGACAGCAAGCCGAACAGCGCGATCAGCAAAAAGTCGGCGACCCGATAGAGTTTCAGCGCCCGCCTGATGTCGGCGCTCTCGGCATCGCGGTGGCCGCCTTCGCCCATGAACGCATCGTCGACCATGACGCCGTCATAGGAACGCGGGCCGGCGAGCGCCAGGCCGAGCGCGCCGGCCATCGCCGCCTCCGGCCAGCCGGCATTAGGCGAGCGGTGCTTTTTCGCGTCGCGCCGCACGGTGCGCCAGGCGTTGCCGGCATCGGCGCCCTTGACGAAGAAAGAGGCACCCACGATGAGCAGTGCGGTCAGCCGCGACGCCGGCAGGTTGATCAGATCGTCGAACCGCGCTGCCGCCCTGCCGAAGGCCTCGTGGCGCGGGGTGCGGTGGCCGATCATCGAATCGGCCGTGTTGGCGGCCTTGTAGGCGACGCCGCCGGCCAGCCCGCCGACGCCGATCCAGAAGACGGGCGCGACGACGCCGTCGGAAAAATTCTCGGCCAGGCTTTCGATCGCCGCGCGGCAGACGCCGGCTTTGTCGAGCTTTTCCGGATCGCGGCCGACGATCCTCGAGACGGCAGCACGGCCGATGTCGAGTCCACCATTGTCCAGTCCGTCGGCCACCGCCTCGACATGCTCGGCCAGGCTCTTCTGCGACAGCAGCGACGTCGCCAGGATTGCCGTGAGGACCAGTCCGGCGGGAATGCCCGAAAGCATGGTTTCCACCGCGAAGGCGATGGCGGCCGGCACCAGCACGATGATCAGCAGCGCATGAACACCGCGCCGGCGACGCAGGGCGTCGGAATCAGTATCGCGGTTGAGCCTGCGGTCGAGAAAGGATATCAGCCTGCCGAACCAGGTGACGGGATGGCCGATGGCGCCGAACAGCCAGGCCGGGTAACCCACGGCGAATTCAACAACCAGTGACAGGAAAGCGGTCAGG
>NZ_RZSU01000059.1:0-41322 GCF_003997585.1 Mesorhizobium sp. M5C.F.Cr.IN.023.01.1.1
GATTTTAGTCGCCTCCGCCTTCAGCGTAGCGATCCTTCCAACACCCCTCATCCGACCGAGCTGAGCCTGTCCTCGGGCTTGCCGGAGGCAAGACCCGTGGGCTCGGCCACCTTCTCCCACAAGGGGAGAAGGGGAGTCGGCACCAGCTACTTCAGCACCTTCCCGTCGGCCGCAAACCGGTAGGTCTTTGCCGGATCCGGCGTCGCATAAAGCGTGGCTCCCGGTTCGGCGTTGTAGGCGCCAAAAATGCGCACGGTGATCAGCCCGGCCTTCTCGCAGTCGAGATAGAGGTTGGTGTCGGCGCCGAGATGCTCGGCATGGACGACCGTGCCTTTCCAGGCGCCGGATTTCGCATCGACGGTCAGGTGCTCGGGACGGACGCCGATGGTCTTCGCCGTCTCACCAAGCCTGGCGCCGTCGACGAAATTCATCTTTGGTGAGCCGATGAAGCCGGCGACAAACTCATTGGCCGGCGAATTATAAAGCTCCATCGGTCCGCCGATCTGCTCGATCTTTCCGGCGTTGAGCACGACGATCTTGTCGGCCAGCGTCATCGCCTCGACCTGGTCGTGGGTGACATAGATCATCGTCGCCTTCAGCCGGCGGTGCAATTGCGCGATCTCCAGCCTGGTGTTGACGCGCAGTGCTGCATCGAGGTTCGACAAAGGCTCGTCGAACAGGAAAAGCTTGGGCTCGCGCACCACGGCGCGGCCGATGGCGACGCGCTGGCGCTGGCCGCCTGACAGCTCGGCCGGCCGCCTCGAGAGATAGGGTTCCAGCGACAGCATCGAGGAGGCGATGCCGATGCGGCGGTCGATCTCGGCCGCCGGCGTGCCCGCCTGCTTGAGGCCGAGGCCCATATTGTTCTTCACCGTCAGATGCGGGTAGAGCGCGTAGGTCTGGAACACCATGGCGATGCCGCGTTTGGCTGGCGGGGTTGCGGAGACGTCCGCCCCGTCGATGACCACGCGGCCCGAGGTCGAATCCTCCAGCCCGGCGATGACCCTGAGCAGCGTCGACTTGCCACAGCCGGAGGGGCCGACGAAGACGACGAATTCGCCATCGGTCACTTCGAGGTTGATGCCCTTCAGCACCTCGACCGGCCCAAAAGCCTTCTTCACATTCTCGATGTTCAGCGAGCCCATGGCGTCGTTCCTGTTCTAGAGATTGACTGGTCTAGAGTCTGATTGGGGCGCCGCTGCGAACGCTCTCGTCGGCGGCAAGGCAGACGGCGAGCGACTTCACCGCGTCGTCCATATGGCGGGTGAGGTCCAGATCCTCGCGGACCGCTCTGAGCAGAAAAGCCTGTTCGAGGTCGCAGAGATCCTGATGGCCGGGTTCGCCTTCCATCGACAGTATCTCATCCGGCTTGGCGAACTTGCCGTCCGCGCCGGTCGCCGCACTGTGCAGGCGGATGGTCGAGGTCTTGGTATGGGTGTCGATGTCGTCGGATTTGACGCCCTCTTTCATGACGATCGACACGCAGCCATTTGGCGAGATCACGTCCTTCACGAAGAAGGCTGTCTCCGAGATCATCGGCCCCCAGCCGGCCTCGTACCAGCCGACCGAGCCGTCGTCGAACAGCACCTGCAGGTGACCGTAATTGTACATTGTGGGTGCTATCTCGTTGGTCAGCCTCAGCCCCATGCCGCGCACCTCGACCGGCCGGGCGTCGGTAATCTGCAGCATGACGTCGAGATAGTGCACGCCGCAATCGACGATCGGCGACGTCGTCTGCATCAATTGCTTGTGCGTCTCCCAGCTATGGCTTGAGGATTGCTGGTTGAGGTTCATGCGGAACACGTAAGGGCCGCCGAGCTTCCGCGCCTCGGCGATCAGCCTGATCCAGGACGGGTGATGGCGCAGGATGTAGCCGATCACCAGTTTTCTGCCGTTGGCCTTGGCCGCGGCGACGACGCGTTTGGCATCCGCGACCGTCGTCGCCAGCGGCTTTTCGACGAAGACATCGCAGCCGGCCTCCAACGCCCTCACCGCATAGTCGGCATGGCTGTCGGAATAGGTGGCGATGCAGGCGACATCGGGTCTTTCGTCGCGCAGCGCCTCGTCGAAGGAGCGCCTTATATCATAGGTGGAAAGCTCGGCCGGCAGCGGCACGTCGGAACGGTTGACCAGAGCCGCGATCTCAAAGCCCGGATTGGTGTGATAGGCAAGCGCATGGCTGCGGCCCATATTGCCGAGGCCGCCGACGACGACGCGAAGAGGTTTTTCGGCGCTCACTTGACCGCTCCCGAAGTAATGCCGCGGATCAGTTGCCGCGAGAAGATGACGTAGAGGATCAGCACCGGCATGATCGCCAGCGACAATGCGGCCAGGATAGCGTTCCAGTTGGTGACGAACTGGCCGAGGAACAGCTGGGCGCCGAGCGTCACCGTCTTGGTCTCCTCCGACGGCGCCAGGATCAGCGGGAACCACAGATCGTTCCAGATCGGGATCATGGTGAAGACCGCGACCGTCGCCATCGATGGCCGGACCAGCGGCAGCACCAGCCGGAAGAAGATGGTGTATTCCGACAGGCCGTCGATGCGCCCGGCATTCTTCAGATCGTCGGACACCTGCTTCATGAATTCCGACAGGATGAAGACGGCCAGCGGCAGGCCTTGCGCCGTATAAACCAGGATCAGCGCCGTCAGCGTGTTGACCAGCCCGCTCGCCACCATCAGCTGCAGGATGGCGACGGTGCCTAGGCGGATCGGGATCATGATGCCGAGCGCCAGGTAGAGTCCCATCAGCGAATTGCCGCGGAAGCGGTATTCCGACAGCGCGAACGCGGCCATCGCGCCGAACAGCAGCACGAAGAACAGCGAAGCGACGGTGACGACAAGGCTGTTCTGGAAATAGTGGATGAAATCGCCCTGCCCGATCACGGTGGTGTAGCCGATGAGGTCGAAGGTTTTCGGGGTCGGCGGCGCCAGCGGTGTACCGAAGATCGCGCCGCGCGACTTGAACGAATTGACGATGACGATGATCACCGGAAACAGCGCGATCACCGTGTAGGTCAACAGCACCGCATGGGCGCCGATGGTGCGGGGCAGGGAACTGGTTGCCGTGCTCATGTCTGGCGCCTCAGAACTGGTAGCGACGCAGACGCGTCTGGATGAGGAAGAGGTAGACGCAGACGCCGCCGAGGATGATCAGGAACATCATGGTGGCGATCGCCGAGCCCATATTGGGGTCGCCGATTTGCAGCTGGAAGCCGAAGAAGGCGCGGTAGAGGAAGGTGCCGAGGATATCGGTCGAATAGTTCGGCCCGGCCAGCGCGCCTTGCGCGGTATAGATCAGGTCGAAAGCGTTGAAATTGCCGACAAAGGTCAGGATCGAGATGATGCCGATCGACGGCAGGATCAGCGGCAGCTTGATCTTCCAGAATTGCGACATGCCGGTGATGCCGTCGCATTCGGCCGCTTCGATCACCTCGTCGGGGATCGACAGCAATGCCGCATAGATCAGCATCATCGGGATGCCGACGAACTGCCACACCGAGATCAGGCTGAGCGTGGTCAGCGCATATTGCTCCTTGCCCAGCCACGGCGTGAACAGGCTTTTGAGGCCGACAAGATCCATCAGATTCGGCGCCACGCCCCACAACGGCGACAGGATCAGCTTCCAGGCGAAGCCGACGATGACGAAGGACAGGATCGTCGGCACGAAGATGGCTGTGCGGTAGAAGGCGGAGAATCTCAGCCGCGGGCTGGACAGCAGTGCAGCCAGCAGGACGCCGATCGGATTCTGCACGACCATGTGAATGATGAAGAACCAGACGTTATTGCGCAGTGCGTTCCAGAAATTGACCGACCAGTTGGGATCGCCGAACAGCCTGCGGAAATTTTCGAACCCGACGAAGACCTGAGCCTGGTCGATGTTGCGAAACAGCGAGAGCTGCAGCGTACCAGCCAGCGGCAGGATCATGATCGCCGTATAGACCAGCACCGCCGGCGCCAGGAAGACGACGATATGCCAGCGGAACGGTCGTTTCGGTGCTGCGGCCATGCGTTCGGTCCCCGCCGATCAGGTTCTTGCAATTGCCGCCATAGGGTGCGGCGCCTCTCTCCCCCTCGAGGGGAGGGTGCCTCGCGAAGCGAGGCGGGTGGGGTCGGCCGAGGCAGTGCGCCATCGTGTTTTCGATCGCGCCTTCCGGCAACGATCAGGTCGCAGCCTGCTTTCACCGACCCCCTCTGTCGCCTTCGGCGACATCTCCCCCTCGAGGGGGGAGATAGCGCTTCGCCGCGCTCTTACTTCGCCGGCTTATACCAGCTGTCGAGGCCGTCCTGCAGCTTCTTGGCGGCAGCTTCCGGCGTGACCGTGCCGTTGATGACGTTGGCCGATTCAACCCACGTCTCGTTCTCGAGGTTCGGCGTACCGCGCCCCAGGATCTGGTAGGTCGAGCGGATCGTCGACTTGCACTTGTCGCGCCAGGAGACGAATTCCTGGGCAAGCGGATCTTCCATCTTCACCGGGGTGGAGTTCAGGCTGAAGAAGCCCGGCAGCGCGTTGGCGTAGATGGTGGCGAAGTCAGGCGAAGCGACCCAGGACAGGAAGGTCTTGGCCGCATCGGCATTCTTCGAGGCTGCATTCAGGCCCATACCGATGTCGGTGTGGTCGGAGATGTAGCAGGTGTCGCCGGCCTTCTCGACCGGCGGCGGAAAGGCGCCCATCTTGAACTGCGCCTGGGTGTTGAACAGGCCGATTTCCCACGAGCCGGCCGGGTAGATGGCGGCGCGGCCGAGCGTGAACAGGTTCTGGCTGTCCGGATAGGTTTGCGCCTCGAAGCCGTCGCCAAGATAGGGCTTCCACTTGGCAAGTTCTTCATACGGGGCGACCCACTGCGGGTCGGTCAGCTTCTGTTCGCCCTTGATCAGCGCTGTCCGGCCATCCTCGCCTTTCCAGTAGTTCGGGCCGATGTTCTGGTAGCCCATGGTCGCTGCTTCCCAGAGATCCTTGGTGCCCATCGCCATCGGGATGTAGGTGCCGTCGGCCTTGATCTTGTCGAGCGCGGCGAAGAATTCGTCGCGGGTCTCCGGCACCTTGATGCCGAGCTGGTCGAAGGCGTCCTTGTTGTAGATGAAGCCGTGGATGACCGAGGCCATCGGCACGCAGAACGTCGCCTTGCCGTCGTCGGTCTGCCAAGCTGACTTGGCCACCGGAGAGAAGTTCTCCATGCCAGGCAGCGCCGACAGATCGGCGAGATTGCCCTTCTTGAAGAGTTCCAGCGACTTGTCGAACGGGCGGCAGGTGATGAGGTCGCCCGCCGAGCCGGCGGCGAGCTTGGCGCCGAGTGCGGCGTCATATTCGGTCGGCGCCGACGGCGCGAACACCACCTTGATGCCCGGGTTCTTGGCCTCAAAAGCCGGAATCAGCTTGTCCTTCCAGATGGCAAGGTCGTCGCCGCGCCAGCTTTCGATGTTGAGCGTTGCGTCCTGGGCGTAGGCCATTCCGGCGGAGCCGAGAATGCTGGTGCCGAGAAGAAGTGCCGTCAGTAGTTTCGTTGTCATGCTCAGTCTCCCTGTTGACCTTTTTCAGGTTCGGTTTTGAGAACAGAGGCTTTCTGCCCCATGCTCCCCTCGATCGCGGAAAGCGCCGGGCGCAGCTTCTGGCCGGTTCCTTCCAGTATCTTCTCGGCCGCATCGGCGCTGGCGGCGCCGGCGGCGAGCAGAATGGCAGTCTTGACGCCGCCGCCGCTCTTCTCGAGCAGGCGCGCCGCATCGTCCCTGTCGCGCCCGCTGATGGCGGCGACGATGCGTGCGGCGCGGTCGCGCAGCTTGATGTTGTCGGCCATGAGGTTGACCATGTAGCCGTCATGCACATGGCCAAGATGGATGGCGGCCAGCGTCGACAGCATGTTGAGCGCGATCTTCTGGGCGGTGCCGGCGCCCATGCGCGTCGAGCCGGCGATCAGCTCGGGCGGCGTTTCGAGCAATATGGCGATATGGGCCAGCCGAAGCAGCGGCGCATCCTTGTTGTTGGCAATGGCGATGGTCGCCGCGCCGCGGCGCCTGGCGTCCTCGATCGCCCTGACGGCATAGGGCGTCGAGCCGCTGGCCGAGACCGCGATCAGGCAGTCGCCCTCGCCCAGGCCGGCAGCGGCAACCGCGGCCGAGGCTTCATCGGTGTCGTCCTCCGGCCCGCCGGCCAGTGTCTGGAACGCATCGTCGCCACCGGCGATCAGGATGGCGATACGGTCGCGCTGAATGCCGAAGGTGCCAGGCAGTTCCAGCGCATCGGCCAGCGCCATCAGGCCCGAGCTGCCGGCCGCCGCGTAAGCGAGCTTGCCGCCGCTGTTCAGCCGGCTGGCGATGATTTCGGCCGCTTTGGCGATGGCGGGAATGGCGCCGTGCACCGCCTTGGCGGCCTCGATCTGCGCGTTGGCCAAAGAGGAAAGGATGGCGTCAGGAGCCTGGATGTCCAGCCCCTCGGCATTCTGGTGAAGCGCTTCGGTGCGCGTTTCGGCCATCCGCTTTCCCTCCAATCCAGAAAACAATACCAAAAAAATACCACTTGTCCACATGCATTAGCGATTTCCCTGCCTCGGAACTGGCTTCCTGGCAAATTGCGCAGGTTTTTCAATCATCTACGGCTTAATCTTTTTGAAACGGAAATTAACCCTTGGCTATTGGTATTTTATTGGTATTATCCGCCCGGAGGAGAAATCGTGTGAATCTCGTGCTTGGCATCGATGGCGGCGGCACCAGCTGCAGGGCGGCTCTGGCAACAGTGGACGGCACCGTCGTCGGCCGCGCCAAGAGCGGTGCGGCCAACATTCGTACCGATCTAACCGGCGCCAGGGCCAACATCGTCGAGGCGGCAAAACAGGCCTTTGTCGCCGCCGGACAAGACCCCGAAATGATCCCGCAGACCCCGGCCATCCTCGGCCTCGCCGGCGCCAATGTCGGAACCTACAGGCAGCAGCTCGAAGCAATCCTGCCGTTCAGTATCAGCCGTGTCGAGACCGACGCCGAGATCGCCCTGGAAGGCGCGGTCGGCTCCGGTGACGGCGCCATGGCCATCCTCGGCACCGGCACCGCCTATATGGCGCGCAGACAAGGCAAGTCGCGCGCCATCGGCGGCTGGGGATTCCAGGTCGGCGACCAGGGCAGCGGCGCCCGCATCGGCCGCGACCTGCTCGAACAGACACTGCTCGCCTATGACGGCATTCGCCAGGGATCGCCGCTGACACAGGCCATACTCGCCATCTTCCGCGACAATCCCGAGGATTTGGTCGAGTTCACCACCAACGCCAAGCCCGGCGATTTCGGCGGCTTCGCGCCCAAGGTCTTCGAGCATGCCGAAAAGGGCGATGTCGTCGCCAACTGGATCCTCGACAAGGCGGTCGCCGATGTCGAGGCCGCACTTGGCGTGCTCGATCTCGGCAGCAACGATCCGCTCTGCTTGCTCGGCGGACTGGCGCCGCTCTATGCACCACGTCTGTCGGCGCGCTACCGGGCGCTGCTGAAGCCGCCGCTCGACGATGCGCTGGGCGGCGCGGTGCAGATGGCGGTTCGTGTATTCTCGAGGACTGCGGAGGCGGCACGATGAGCGAAGCCGCCGACCAGATCTTCGCGACCCTGAAACACTCGGCGCAAAGCGGCGCACCGCTCTATCTGCAGCTCAGGAAGAGCATCGAGGACGCGGTCAATCGCGGCCTGATCGGACCGGGCGACGCGCTGCCTTCCGAGCGCGACATCGCCAGCAAGGCGGACATTTCGCGCGTCACCGTGCGCAAGGCGGTTCAGGACCTGGTCAAGGGCGGCATCCTCGTCCAGCGCCACGGCTCCGGTACCTTCGTCGCGCCGCGCATGGAGCGCGTCGAGCAGTCGCTGTCGCGGCTGACGTCCTTCACCGAGGACATGGCGCGGCGCGGCATGGCTGTCCGTTCAGCCTGGCTCGATCGCGGCCTCTATGCGCCCTCGCCGGACGAGATGATGGTGCTTGGCCTGTCGTCGAACGAGCTGGTGGCACGCGTGGCGCGCCTGCGCATCGCCAACGATACGCCGTTGGCGATCGAACGCGCCGCACTGTCGGCCAGCGTGCTGCCGGACCCGGCAGGAATTGGGTCGTCGCTCTATGCTGCGCTGGAAACAACCGGCAATCGACCGGTTCGGGCGGTGCAGCGCATCTCCGCCGCCAATCTCGGCGACGATGACGCGCGCCTGCTCGAAGTGCCGCCAGGCATTGCCGGGCTGCACATCGAGCGAATTTCCTATCTGGCGAGCGGCAAGGTTATCGAATTCACCCGCTCCATCTACAGAGGCGACGCCTATGATTTCGTCGCCGAACTCCGGCTGAGCGGGCCGGGCGAAGAGGGCCGGCCATGAGCGCGACGAGCAGCCAAAAGGGTGACACCCATATGCGGCGCGAGATCGAGGAGATCCCGGAGGCCACCGCGCGCCTGCTCGACGGCTCGGCAGCGGTGCTGACGGAGGCCGGGCGCGGCATTCGCGAGCGCGATCCGCAGTTCGTCGTCACCGTGGCGCGCGGCTCCTCCGACCATGCCGCCACCTTCATGAAGTATGCGGTGGAGCTGACCGCCGGCCTCGCCGTCGCTTCGGTCGGCCCATCGATCGCCTCGATCTATGGCGCCAAGCTCAAGCTCGGCGGCTCGGCTTGCCTGGCGATCTCGCAGTCGGGCAAGAGCCCGGACATCGTCGCCATGGCGCAAGCCGCGAGAGCCGGCGGTTCGCTGACCGTCGCCATCACCAACACCGCCGATTCGCCGCTGGCGCGGGCCTCCGATTATGCGATCGACATTCTGGCCGGCCCGGAACGCAGCGTCGCGGCGACGAAGACCTTCGTCAATTCGGCCGTCGCCGGCCTCGCTTTGATGGCGCATAGCACCGGCGACGACAAGTTGCTGGCGGCGCTCGCCCGTTTGCCGGAACATTTCCGCAAGGCGATCGCCTGCGACTGGATGGCGCTGGCCAGCGCCCTTGAGACGCCGAAATCGCTGTTCATCCTAGGTCGCGGTCCGTCCGCTGCGATCGCCAATGAAGCGGCGCTTAAGTTCAAGGAAACCTGTGCCATGCACGCCGAGGCCTATAGTGCTGCCGAAGTGATGCATGGCCCGCTGGCACTGGTCGGGCCTGATTTCCCGGTGCTGGCGCTCGCCGCCCGCGATGCTTCCGAGCCGTCGGTTGCCGAGGCCGCCGACAGCCTGGCGGCCAAGGGCGCGGCCGTCTTTGTGACCTCGGACAAGGCGAAAAGCGCTCAGCACCTGCCGCATGTCGCCACCGGCCATCCGCTGACCGACCCGCTGGCGCTGATCGTGTCCTTCTATGGCTTCGTCGAGGCCTTTGCCCGCCATCGCGGCCTCGATCCGGACACGCCGCCCAATCTGCGCAAGGTGACGGAAACCATATGAGCGACCGTTTTGCCCTGACTGGGGCCCGGATATTCGACGGCGACGACTGGCACGACGATGCCGCGCTTGTCGTGCGTGACGGCCTCGTCGAAGCCATCGTTGCCGTCGGCGCCGTTCCATCCGGTGTCGAGTGTATCGAAACCGGCGGCGGCATGCTTGCGCCGGGCTTCGTCGACCTGCAGGTCAATGGCGGCGGCGGGGTCATGCTCAACGACCATCCTGATGTCGCCTCGATCGAAACCATCTGCCGGGCGCACGCGCCGTTCGGTACGACCGCGCTGTTGCCGACGCTGATCACCGACACGCCTGCCATCACCGCAGCGGCGGTTGCCGCCGGAGCCGAGGCCGCACGGCAAAAGGTGCCGGGTTTTTTGGGGCTGCATCTCGAAGGCCCGCATCTGTCGATCGCCCGCAAGGGCGCCCATGACCCGGCGCTGATCCGGCCGATGCTGGATGCCGACCAGGCGATGCTGATTGCGACGCGAAGAACTCTGCCGGTGCTGCTGACCACGATCGCGCCGGAATCCGTCGACACCGTGCGTGTTTCGGCGCTCGCCGAGGCCGGCATCGTTGTCAGCCTCGGCCATTCCGACACCGGCTATGCCAAGGCGCGCGCGTTCGCCGATGCCGGCGCAACAATGGTCACCCATCTGTTCAACGCCATGAGCCAGATCGGCAATCGTGAGCCGGGGTTGGCGGGTGCCGCCATCGATACGGACACGTTGTTTGCCGGCATCATCGCCGACGGCATCCATGTCGATCCCGCCACCATGGCCATCGCGCTGCGCGCCAAGCAGGGTCCGGCACAAATTTTCCTGGTCACCGACGCCATGGCGACGATCGGCACGGATATGACCTCGTTCACGCTGAACGGCCGCACCATCTACCGCAAGGACGGCAGCCTGCGGCTAGCCGACGGGACACTGGCGGGCGCCGATCTCGACATGATCTCCGCGGTGCGCTTCGTCCACCGCGTCGTCGGACTGGACCTGTCGGAGGCGCTGCGCACGGCTTCGCTCTATCCGGCGCAGGCGATCGGCCAGTCGCACCGGCTCGGGCGTTTTGCCAACGGCACCGCCGCCGATATCGTTGCGCTGTCGGACGAATTGGACGTCAAGGGCGTCTGGATAGAAGGCGACAGGGTTTTCGGGGTCGGCGCCAACTGGGTGTAACCTTAACGTCAGCCGGCTTTGGCCGGAGCGTAGAGGTCCTTGTAGGTTTCGCGCAGCAGGTTCTTCTGCACCTTGCCCATCGTGTTGCGCGGCAGTTCGTCGACGAAGATCACCTGCTTCGGGTGCTTGAATTTCGCCAGCCGCCCGGCGATGGCGCCGACGATCTCGGCAGCGGTGATGGTCGAGGCCGGCGTCCGCACCACGATCGCGGTGACGCCTTCGCCGAAATCCGGATGGGCAACGCCGATGACAGCGCTTTCGGCGACGCCGGGCAGCGCGTCGATCTCGCTCTCGACCTCCTTCGGATAGATGTTGTAGCCGCCGGAAATGATCAGATCCTTGCCGCGCCCGACGATGTGGACATAGCCGTCGGCGTCGATCAGGCCGAGATCCCCGGTGATGAAGAAACTGTCTTCGCGGAATTCCGCCTTGGTCTTTTCCGGCATGCGCCAATAGCCGCCGAAGACATTGGGGCCCTTCACCTCGATCATGCCGACCTCGCCTTGGGCAAGTGTTTCGCCGCTCTCGGGGTCGGCGATGCGCAGCGCGACGCCGGGTAAGGGGAAGCCGACCGTGCCGGCGCGCCGCTCGCCATCATAGGGGTTCGACGTGTTCATGTTGGTCTCGGTCATGCCGTAGCGCTCGATGATCGAATGGCCGGTGCGCTGGCGCCAGGCCTTGTGCGTATCGGCCAGCAGCGGCGCCGACCCGGAAACGAACAGGCGGATGTTTTTCGCCGCTTGCCGATTCAAGCCGTCCTGCTGCAACAGGCGCACATAAAAGGTCGGCACGCCCATCAGCGCCGTGGCCCGCGGCAGCAGCGAGACGATGCGGGCCGGGTCGAACCTGGTTTCGAACAGCATCGAGGCGCCGGCCATCAGAATGACGTTGGTGGCGACGAAGAGGCCATGCGTGTGGAAGATCGGCAGCGCGTGGATCAAGACGTCTGCGGCGGTGAAGCGCCACTGGTCGACCAGAACCCGCGCATTCGAGGCGAGGTTCTCATGGCTGAGCATGGCGCCTTTCGAGCGGCCGGTGGTCCCCGACGTGTACAGGATCGCCGCAAGATCGTCCGGCCCGCGCACCACGTCGTGGAAATCCGAAGACTGCCGCGAGGCCTGATTCAGCAACGAGCCTTCGCCATTGCCGCCGAGCGTGACTGCGACAGCGCCCGATCTCTCCGCCAAGGTTCCGATATCGGCTGCCCGTGCCGGATCGCAGACGACCAGTCGCGGCTCGGCATCGCCGAAGAAGTATTCGAGCTCGGTCAGCGTGTAGGCGGTGTTGAGCGGTAGGAAGACCGCACCGGCACGCAGGCAGGCGAGATAGAGCAGGACCGCCTCGGGGCTCTTCTCGACCTGGACGGCGACGCGGTCGCCGGGTTCTACGCCCAATTGCAGAAGCGCATGTGCCAGTTGCGCGGACTGCGCCAGCATATCCCCATAGGTGATCGAGCGCCCGTCATCCGTCTCCATCAACAGACGCTCGGGCTCCGGCATCCCGGCGCGGAAAGCGTCGAACAAATGGTTGCTCATGCATCCCTCCGAGGCTGGGCAAGCGCCGGAAGCGGAGGTGCGGCCGGTCTCGCCGGTTTCGGCATCAGGCGGCGCACAGCGGGCGCGGCCGCCACATCGTTCCTGGCGGCGAACAGCTCGTGGTTCTTCTCGATATCGTCGAGCTTATAGCGATAATTGACCATCAGGCCATGCGCCTGACGTAAGGCGCGGGGCGACAGGTCGCCGAAAAGGTCGATGCGCTCCAGCCGCGCGCCATTGCCGAGATGGAACCGGGCGACCGGATCGATCACCTTGCCGGAGGCGGTGCGGGCTTCGAGGAAATACTGCGCCGCAAGAGGAAGCAGGGCCTGGCCCACGCGGTCGCGCACGGTAGCATCCGCGTGCCAACCCTGGTTGGCGACGAGGTCCAGCACTTCGGCGGCGGAGGGGATGGTTTCGGCCTGCTCGGCCAGCCAGCGGGCAAAGCCCGGCACCGGGGACAGTGTGACGAAATCGGTCAGGCCGGGAAGGTCGCGGCGCAGGTCCTCGACCACCTGCTTGATCAGGAAGTTGCCGAACGAGATGCCGCGCAAGCCCTCCTGGCAGTTGGAGATGGAATAGAACACTGCCGTCGTGGCCTG
This sequence comes from Mesorhizobium sp. M5C.F.Cr.IN.023.01.1.1, assembly GCF_003997585.1. Lineage (NCBI taxonomy): Bacteria > Pseudomonadati > Pseudomonadota > Alphaproteobacteria > Hyphomicrobiales > Phyllobacteriaceae > Mesorhizobium > Mesorhizobium sp. M5C.F.Cr.IN.023.01.1.1. The sequence goes on from NZ_RZSU01000059.1 coordinate 12,683, forward strand.
CCGTGGCTGCACCAGCGGCCGCTCGTCGGCAAGCAGTTCGGCGATTGTCGTCGGCATCGCCCGGGTGAGCGCGACCTCGACGAAGATCAGCGGCTCGTCACCGAGTTGCGGATGAAAGAACGCATAGCAGAGCCGGTCGTCGGGTTCGATCCGGCGGCGCAGATCGTCCCAGGTGTGGATGGCGTGCACCGCCTCGTAGCGGATGATTTTTTCCAGAATGTTGGCTGGCGTCGACCAGTCGATCCGCCGCAGCACCAGGAAGCCGCGGTTGAACCATGACGACAGGAGGTGCGTGAAGTCGGCATCGACGATGGCGAGATCGGGCGATGTGGGCAGCCAGGCAAGCAGATCCTGGCGCATGCGCACCAGCGTCTCGATGCCGCCGGGCGCCAGGTTCAGGCGACGCAGAAGCTCCTGTCTTGCCGGTTCGGCGGCATCGTGCAGGGTAAGTGCCGAGCGATCGTCGGGCGCGGCGCAATAGGCATCCACCGCGGCGGCAAGCTTGGCATGATCGGTGCCGAAACGATCGCGCAGCACATGCAGGAAAGCCAGCCTTCCGTCGGCGCCGAGGGTGCGCCAGCGCTCAAGGATTTCCCGGGCATAGGCGACGCCCGATGCCTCGCCCTGACTGGAAAGCAGACGGGCGCACAGACGCCCCAGGCTGTCGGCCGAGACCGGCTCGTCACCGCGAACGAGGTTCAGCATCATCCGGCCGCGATCGGCGATGGTGTTCAGCAGGTCAGCGAAGAAAGGGCTGCGGTTCATCGATCCGACCGTCGAAGAGGCGCCCTGCGGGAAGGTCCGAAGAGGCATGAGGGTGAGACACTAGAATATGGGACCGTATGTCAGGAGCACAAGCGCACCGGCGTCGGCCAACGAATTCCTGACCGGCTGACGAGACGGCGCGTTCTGGTAACGACGCCGGCAGCGTCAGCCGGCCGCCCGGTCGGCCGCTGTCCTGATCGCCTCGATGTTCCCCCGATAGGCTTCAACGCTGCCGCCCTTGAAGATGGCTGCACCGGCGACCAGCACGCTGGCGCCGGCGGCGGTGACCAAAGGTGCCGTTTGCGGCGAGATGCCGCCGTCGATCTCGATCCGGATCGGCCGATTGCCGATCAGCGCCTTCACCCGCTTCACCTTGTCGACGACCCCCGGAATGAAGGCTTGGCCGCCAAAACCCGGGTTGACGGTCATGATCAGGATCAGATCGAGCCGGTCGAGCACATATTCGACCGCCGATTCCGGCGTCGCCGGATTGAGCGACACGCCGGCCTTCTTGCCGAGGTTCCTGATCGTCTGCAGCGAACGGTCGAGATGCGGCCCGGCCTCGGCATGCACTGTAATGCCGTCGCAGCCGGCTTCGGCGAAAGCCCCCAGATAGGGGTCGGCCGGCGCGATCATCAGATGGCAGTCGAAGAAGGCCCTGGTGCGGTTGCGGATCGCCTTAATCACCGGTGGGCCGAAAGTGATGTTGGGCACGAAATGCCCGTCCATGACGTCGAGATGGATCCAGTCGGCGCCGGCCGCCGCCACCGCCTCGACCTCGTCGCCGAGCTTCGAAAAATCCGACGCAAGCACCGATGGCGCGATCAGGGTTTTTTTGCTCATGATCCGGCCTTTCCAGGCGCCCGAGGTTGCGGGCGCATCGTCTGGGTCGACTGCTAGACCATGATCCCGAAAAGGGGAAGCCGGTTTGTTCCTGGCGCTATGGCGTCCGATGTCGGCGCCAAGGCCGGCGGGGCCTTGTGGGTGCGAATGGTTAGTTCAATATGCTGTTGCGCGCCGGATTCTGCTGTCGTGGAATTCGTTGCTTTTGCCTCGGCACAAGCTGTTGCAGGATGTCCGGGTTCAAGAGGTTCGGATTGATCTCCAAGCCCGGCCTTCTGCGGATCGGGGTGCATTCCGGAAACTGGCCGACCGTCCCGACCGGGCAGCGCCGGTTGATTATCGGTTGGCACCGGCCGTTGATCAGCCGTGAGCCAGGCGCACACTCCAACTGCGGCCGGCGGCATGCGCCTCTGATCACCTCGGTCCCGCGCGGGCAGACACAAGCGCCGCGCTTGTTGTGGACCTGGCCCCGGATGGTGCACTGTTCAACGGTCGGCTTCTTGACGATCGGCACGCAGGCCCTGCCCTGCAGTTCCGTCCGTCTCGGGCAGACGCAGTCGCCGTTCTTGGTGCGGATCTGACCGGGCAGCAGCTTGCACAGGCGTGCCGGCGGCTCGTCGGTCGACACGCACCTGCGGTTCTCCAGCTTGGTTCCGCGCGGGCAGGCACAACGCCCGTCGGTGGTCCGGATCTGGCCCTTGAGCGGCAGGCAGCGCTCGTTCGGCTTCGGTATGATGACCGTGCCGCCACCCGACGAGCACTCGCCGTTGCGGAAAGTGGTGCCTTCCGGGCAGACGCACCGGCCGGCGTCGTTCATGACGAGGCCGGCCGAGCACTCCTTCTTCACCTCACGCTTGATGGTGAAGGGATGGCAGGCATAGGCCTTGCGATCGCCCTGCACATTGGCCGGGTCGCGGGAGAGCACTTCGCCCGCACCTCGCACCGGCGTGTCGGGGGACAGCACGCCGACGCAGTTCTGGCCGCTGACGGTGCCCTGCAGATTGGCCAGGCGGCCGTCGTCGGGAATGATTACGGTCACACGGTGAACGTGGCCTTCCCCGGCGCCAAGCGTCAAGTTGGCGATGCAGGACGCAGGCAAGGTCGCCGGTTCCGGTTCGCAGCCGAAGGGCGGGTCGATCGATGTGATGGTAATGCCTTCCAGCCGGCCTAGGCCTTCGACGCCGATCGCATCACCGATCCGAACCGGACCGGAGAAGGCGTTTTGCCCATCGTTCGCGATGGTGATCTCGAATGAGCAGGGCCGGCCGATCCGGCACTCGGCATCACCGGTCTTCTCGACACGGATGGTCGAGACGCCGCCACCCTTGGCGCAGGCCCTGCCGATCGGATAGACGATGTCGTCTCCCGGCGCCGGGCCGTAGGAGCCGCGTGCGCAGTTCTCGAACGCGCCATTGCCGGCAACCGTCACATCGAAGTGGCGGCTGGTTCCGGGCGACATGACGGCGCCGGGAATCTGGCACGACAGCGTATTGGCCGGAACCGGTCCGCACGCCCATTCCGCGCCGTCAGGGATGACGGTCTGGATCTGCACGGGCGCTCCGCCGGCGACCAGCGTCGCGGCATCGTTGACCCGCACCGGGCCGGTGGGGGGAGCGGTGCCGGCGCTGATGACGGTGATGCGGCAGGTGACGGCCGCAGCACCGGCCAGCGCTCCGCCGCACAGCTTGGTGATGCGCATGGCCGGCTTGCCGCCATCGGGATGACGGATGCGTTGCTTGGCGCAGGCCCGGTTGTTGGTGAGGTCGCTCTCACCGGGGATGGCCTTAACCTCAGCGCAGTTCTCGACGGTGTCTGGACGGTAACCGGCCGGCATCACCGCCTTGACGAAGATCGGCGTCGACGCGCCCGGCGGGAGCACGGTGCCGACATTGTCGCAACGGAACTGGCCGGGGCCGTTCGGTCCGCATGTCCAAGGCGGGGTAGGGCCGAAGCTCGATGATGCCGGCGCGCCGCCCAAATAGGTGTCGGTGACCGTCAGCGGCCCGTCATAGAGCACGCTGCTGTTGTTGATGATGTCGATCACGAAGGTGCAGACACCATCGGCCGTGCAGACCGGGGTGCGGGCGCGCTTCTTCAGAATCAGATCGACCTTCTTTTCCACCGGTGGCCGGCAGTCGCGGTCACGGTCGCCACGCCGGCAGATCGGGATCGAGGCGCAGCCGCGGTCGTTTTGCTGGCTGCCGAACAGCGGCTTGCCGCCGGCCCCATAATTAAAGGCGGCACAGTTGCGCAAGACGCGGCCTTGCCAACCTGCGGCCGGCTTGAAGCCGAGCTTGAGGTCGACGGAGGCACCCGGGTTGAGCGTGGTCGCTGGATGGGTGCAGGTCATCGGGGTGGCCGCCGGCGCACAGGCCCAGGGCGCATTCGGTCCTGAATCGAGTGTGGAGCCGGCCGGCAAGATTACCTCGTCGAGAACGATCTTGCCGTGATACGGCCCGGCGCCGACATTGGTGATCCTGATGGTGAAGTCGCAGCCGCCACCCATCGTACAACGCGGGACATCGGCGCGTTTTTCGACTTTCAGATCCGGTTCCTTGTCCTTGGGCGGGCACCTCTTGTCACGTGGAATGACGATTTCGATCGTCTGCGTGCAGCACAGGCCCCAGCCCTCCTCCGGGCCGGCATAGGTTTCGATGCCGGTGACGACGAGGTGGATGACGTCGCCGGGTGAGGCACCGACGATCTTCCAGTCGAGCACACCGCCGCCCGCCGGCACCAATTGCGTGTCGGGGACGATGGTGATCCCGGGTGTCGTCGTCGAAAGCTGCACCCATTTGCCACCCATCTCGGCGCCGACCGGCATGTGATAGATGAAGGCGCCGCCGCCGGGTACGCAATCGACCGTGCCTCGTTCCACCTTGAAGCAATCCTTGCCGGGAGGTGGTGGCGGCGGGTTGCATTTGGTCAAGTCGATCTTGATCGAGGTTTTTTCGCCGGTGAGGAAATTGCCGTCGTCCGGCTTGGCCGAGTCCTGCGACGGGATGATGGTCCCGGTGCCGGGTCCGACAGTCATCTCGATAACGCCCTGATTGTCGATGGTCGCCGGCGAGGCAAACGCCGCATGGTCGATCCTGGCGGTGATCTGGAAATTGATGATGCGCTCGTTGGGGGCGCCGACGCCGTCGAGATCGGAGGCGGAGATCCGGAAATCGGAAACACCAGCCGTATCGTTCGGGTTTGCCGACGTGCTGATCGAGGCACCGGGCAGCGGTCCGCCCGACGCATCCGTGCCGTCGCCGGACACATGCACGCCGACGATCCGCAGGCCATGCGGAAGCTGGTCCTTGAAGTCGATCCTGGCATTTTCCAGCGCGGCCACGAGGCCTGGGTTGGCAAAAGCCTGCGGCTTGCCGCGCAGGCCGAAGCTCAGGGAATATACGACATAGTCGCAGCCTCGTTGTCTGCCTTTCTTGGTGAAGAAAGGCACGACCCGGCCGGGCCGCGGATTGACGATGCGCGGATTGTCGAGGTCGAGCCCGAAATCCGGACTGGCGGTTTCGAGCGGACCGGAACGGGCGGGCTTGTCGATGTCGGCCCGGCTGGTCTGGACCGGAACCACGTCCTGGGCGAAGCCTTGCGCCGGGGCCAGCATGGCGACCGCGATCCCCGCTGCCATCAGCCAGCGCGCACCGCGCCTGGCGAGTGACAGCGGTTTCATGATCGTCGCAAGCGGGGAAATTGAAATGCTCATCTCCCCCTCCTCAACGTTCGCAGCTGACGGCTGGGGTTCTGAGCGGCACGGTCATCTTGCAGCAAGGGAAGTAGCCGCCCCTATCGCGGTCGGACTGCCTGTAGAAGCAGAGCCCGACGTCGACCGTGTCGCCAGGATAATGGCCGGTGATGCCGATCGTGTAGGCCGTGCCGGGAGCGTGCGATTGGGGTGAAATCACCCCGACGTCTGATGTCCTGGACAAAGCCTTGATCGAATCGCTGCCAAAGCCGGCAGGGTCGCGGAGATGGAGCTCGGCCTCGAGGCCGGAGGGCGTGCAGAAGTACCTGACATCCTCGACGTCGAGGCAAGGAGGCACGCCACCGGGGGGCGGAAAGTCGGGCGGATAGAAAGGCGGTAGGTAACCGCCGCCCGGTATCTGCTCGTAATAGCCGGCACGGCCCTCGCAGGGGTGCCAGACCTCGACGTCGCCGACATGAGCTTCAACCTCGGGGTCTTCGAAATAGCCGTCGAAGTCGACGAACCATGAGCCGAAGGGCGGGATGTTGGCCGGCCTGACCAGCGCCGTCGGCGTGATCTGCACGCCGTGCATGGCGAGCGGCCCGCCGCCGGCAAGCTGTTCGGCAAGTGCCGGGTTATCACGCAATTTGTCGCCGGTCTTGACCAGCGTCTCAGTGCAGACTGAAGTGTCGAGATTGCCGTCAGCGTCATAGCCATATTGCAGGTCGAGGCCGCCGGCCGACTGCTGGTTGTCCTCGGGGAAGCCGATTACATAGTCCTGCGGCATTTCCACCCAGATTGATTCAGTCGCCGGATCGTCCGGGTTTTCGCGCCAATAGCGGATGACCTCCCCTTCGCCGGAATCGGCGAACCGGCTGTAGTCGTAGCGGTTTTCCACCGGGCCGCGCTGCGCCAGGTACATGAAGCCGCTGATATCGAAAGCGATATCGGTGACGACGTGGTCCTTGTCGGCCTTGACTGTCAGTTCCCAGCGCGGGTCGCCGGCAAAGCTGCCGTCGCGGGCGATACCCACCGACCAGATCTCGGCCTTTTCACCAACCGAATAATAGAGCCGGGCGCCATGATAGGCGACGGACCAGACGCGGCGCTCATCCTGCGTATAGCCCCAGCTGTCGGGGTCTTCGCTGTCGAAGGCAGCGCCCTCGATGTCCATTGCCGAGCCATCGTCGGCAAGCGGGGCTAGCCGGTGCGCCGGGCGCCCGGCAACGCCGTGGTCGAACGTGTCGACCAGGGCTCCGTTGGCATCGATGCGATGGATGAGACCGGTGTCGAGGTCGCTGGCGAAGAACTGGCGGTGGATATTGTCGAAGGTGACGTCGCCAATGCCGGGACCGCTGTTGGTGTCGATGTCGGCGAATTTGCTCACTTGGCCGGTAATGCCGTCGATCTTCCAGATCGTGCCCGGTCCGCCGCCGTTCTCAGTGCCGAACTGGCCGTCCATGAAGGTGGCGCCGGCAGCACCGCGACGCTGCCGCTCGGGACGACCGTCCGCATCTTCGTCTGATGTGACAATGCGGATGCCGTGCAACGAGGTGGCCCCGGCATAGAGGTTCGGAATGCCTGAGGGAGCGCCATCGCGGACACCGTCGTCATAGGTGATGGCGAACACCTGGCCGATCTGCCCGGCCGTCACTTCGAAGGGTGGCGGCGTGAAGACGAGCTGGCCGGAGGCCGGCCCGCCCAGCCTCGAAACATCGAAAACGCGCAAGGTTGCACGCGTCGTGTCGATAAAGGTTTCGTCGACCGGCTCGACGCCCGGCGGCAGGCCTTCTTCGAAATTGGGGTCCTCTGCGAAATTGGAAACCTGTTCGAAATCAGGAATGACGGTACCGGAAAATCCGGTCACCGCCATTGAGCCTGGATGGATGATCTGCGTTTCCTGCGCCTGGACGGCACCGCCAAACCACAGGGTGGTAGCGAGCGCCAGCGCCAGAAAGCCGCTGGCTAGTTGCATCGCTTGGCGCAAACGGCCAGCACGAGAGCGCACGAACGCGCCGTGGTCGCAAGACATAGGATTCCCCCCGCGGGCGACGGGAGAAACATCCGGCGTTTCCGCGCAAATCAGGGCAAGGCGCGGCGTTCCGGCACGTTTTTCCCTGATCGAATTGTCTGCTTTCCTCGTAGTCACGATATGCCGGCACTTACGCGTGGTCAACGGAATCAGCGGAAAACCTGGCGTATCGACCCCGTCGTAAAAGCGGTGGTCGCGCCGAGTTCCCGGAGACCGCGAAGGCTCTGGATATCCAGTCATAGGGCTTTCCTTTCCAGGGCCGCACCATGCAGCGCACCTTGGTGTCGGTCGCGAACGGATGCGGAAAGGTTCATGGGAGCCATGGCCGGAGAACCCCGGCCGGCCCAAGAAAAGGATGTTGGATGCCTTGCGCAGAATGCTTGCGCGCCGCGCAGCCTGTTCTTATATACGCGCCAAGCCGTTCGGCGCCGGAATGCCGGTTGCCGAAGCGGAATTTCTTGTGAACAGGGGCTTTCGTCGGAACGCCTGTACGGGTCCTGAGAGCCTGCTTAGCGGAGAGATTAGAAAAATGGCAAAAGTAATCGGTATCGATCTGGGGACCACCAACTCCTGCGTCGCCATCATGGACGGCAAGGAATCGAAGGTCATCGAGAATGCGGAAGGCGCGCGCACGACCCCTTCCATCGTCGCCATCAACAGCGACGGCGAGCGCCTCGTCGGCCAGCCGGCCAAGCGCCAGGCGGTCACCAATCCCGAAAACACCATCTTCGCGGTCAAGCGCCTGATCGGCCGCCGCTATGACGATCCGGTGACGGAAAAGGACAAAAAGCTTGTCCCCTACAAGATCGTCAAGGGCGACAATGGTGACGCCTGGGTCGAGGCCGGCGGCAAGAAGCAGTCGCCCAGCCAGATCTCGGCAATGATCCTGCAGAAGATGAAGGAAACGGCGGAAGCCTATCTCGGCGAGAAGGTCGAGAAGGCGGTCATCACCGTTCCGGCCTATTTCAACGACGCCCAGCGCCAGGCCACCAAGGATGCCGGCAAGATCGCCGGCCTGGAAGTGCTGCGCATCATCAACGAGCCGACCGCGGCCGCACTTGCCTACGGCCTCGACAAGAAGGAAGGCAAGACTATTGCCGTCTATGACCTTGGCGGCGGCACGTTCGACATTTCGGTGCTCGAAATCGGCGACGGCGTCTTCGAGGTGAAGTCGACCAATGGCGACACCTTCCTCGGCGGCGAGGATTTCGACATGCGTCTGGTCGAATATCTGGCGGCCGAGTTCAAGAAGGAACAGGGCATCGACCTGCGCAGCGACAAGCTCGCCCTTCAGCGCCTCAAGGAAGCGGCCGAAAAGGCCAAGATCGAGCTGTCGTCGACGACGCAGACCGAGATCAACCTGCCCTTCATCACTGCCGATGCCACCGGTCCCAAGCACCTGACGCTGAAGCTGACGCGGGCGAAGTTCGAGAGCCTGGTCGAGGATCTCGTCCAGCGCACGATCGATCCCTGCAAGGCGGCGCTCAAGGATGCCGGCCTCAAGGCCGGCGAAATCGACGAGGTCGTCCTGGTCGGCGGCATGACTCGCATGCCCAAGATCCAGGAGATCGTGAAGCAGTTCTTCGGCAAGGAGCCGCACAAGGGCGTCAATCCGGATGAGGTCGTCGCATTGGGCGCCGCCATCCAGGCCGGCGTGCTGCAGGGCGACGTCAAGGACGTGCTGCTGCTGGACGTGACGCCGCTGTCGCTTGGCATCGAGACGCTGGGTGGCGTGTTCACGCGGCTGATCGAGCGCAACACGACGATCCCGACCAAGAAGAGCCAGGTGTTCTCGACGGCCGAGGATTCACAGTCGGCCGTGACCATCCGCGTCTTCCAGGGCGAGCGTGAAATGGCCGCCGACAACAAGGCGCTCGGCCAGTTCGACCTGGTCGGCATTCCGCCGGCGCCGCGTGGCGTGCCGCAGATCGAGGTCACGTTCGATATCGACGCCAACGGCATCGTCAACGTCTCGGCCAAGGACAAGGGCACCGGCAAGGAGCACCAGATCCGCATCCAGGCGTCTGGCGGCCTTTCGGACGCCGACATCGAGAAGATGGTGAAGGACGCCGAAGCAAATGCCGAGGCCGATAAGAAGCGGCGCGCACTGGTCGAGGCCCGCAACCAGGCCGAGGCGCTGGTGCATTCCTCGGAGAAGTCGCTGAAGGAGTATGGCGAGAAGGTTTCCGAGGCCGACCGCACGGCGATCGCCGATGCGATCGCGGCGCTGAAGACTGCTGCCGAAGGCGACGACGCGGCCGAGATCGAAGCCAAGACCCAGGCCCTCGCCGAAACCTCGATGAAGCTCGGCCAAGCCATGTACGAAGCTTCGCAGAAGGAAGCCGCGGAGGCTGACGCCAAGGCGGATGCCGCCAAGGACAGCGACGTGGTGGATGCCGATTTCGAGGAAATCAACGAGGACGACGACAAGAAGAAGTCGGCCTGAGCGGTCTGACGGCAGATTATCGCAGAAAGCCCGGCACAAAGCCGGGCTTTTTTGCAACTCTGGCCCGAAAAAGTGCGGGCCTGATCGAAAAAATGCGAGCAAGCCCGCGTCGACACTGGCATCCAGGCGCCATCGCACCTAAATCGGAACAGCGTGCCGGCAAACGACGCAACAAAGCTTCAAGACGTTGAATATCCGGACTGCAGGAAAAGATGAAAGCTGATTTCTACGAAACGTTGGGTGTGAAAAAGGGGGCCGACGAGAAGGAGCTCAAGAGCGCTTTCCGCAAGCTCGCTATGCAGTTCCACCCCGATCGCAATCCCGGCGACCATTCCTGCGAGCACAAGTTCAAGGAAATCAACGAAGCCTACGAGACGCTGAAGGACCCGCAGAAACGCGCGGCCTATGATCGTTTCGGCCACGCTGCCTTCGAACAGGGCATGAATGGCGGCGCACAAGGCTTCGGCGCTGGCGGCTTCGCCGACATCTTCGAGGATATTTTCGGCGACATGATGGGCGGGCGCCAGCGCCGATCCTCAGGCGGGCGCGAGCGCGGCGCCGACCTGCGCTACAATATGGAAATCACGCTTGAGGAGGCGTTTACCGGCAAGACAGCACAGATCCACGTGCCGGCCTCGATCTCCTGCACAGAATGCTCCGGCAGCGGCGCCAAGCCCGGCACCCAGCCCGTCACCTGCTCGATGTGCAATGGCCATGGCAAGGTGCGCGCCACGCAAGGATTCTTCTCGATTGAGCGCACCTGTCCGCAATGCCAGGGGCGTGGCCAGACCATCAAGGAGCCGTGCCCGAAATGCGCCGGCCAGGGCCGCGTAACCGAGGAGCGCTCGCTGTCGGTCAACATTCCGGCCGGTATCGAGGACGGCACCCGCATCCGCCTTGCCAACGAGGGCGAGGCTGGCCTGCGCGGCGGCCCGTCGGGCGATCTCTATATTTTCCTGGCGGTCAAGCCGCACGAATTCTTCCAGCGCGACGGCGCCGATCTCTACTGCAAGGTGCCGATCTCGATGACGACGGCAGCGCTTGGCGGTTCCTTCGAGGTGGCGACGCTGGACGGCACCCAGACGAAAGTGAAGGTGCCGGAGGGTACCCAGAACGGCCGCCAGTTCCGCCTCAAGGGCAAGGGCATGCCGGTGCTGCGCCAGCACAATGTCGGCGATCTCTATATCCAGACCGCGGTCGAGACGCCGCAGAACCTTTCCCGCCGGCAGCGCGAGTTGCTGGAGGAGTTCGAGCAGCTTTCCTCGAAGGATAATTCGCCGCAGTCGAGCGGCTTTTTCGCCCGCATGAAGGACTTTTTCGAAACCTTCGGCGAGCGCTGATGCCTATTCTCGCCAATCCGGTGTAGAGTGCAATCAAGGCGAGGCTTACCTAGCGTCCTCAACATCTTATACCGGCGTCCGCCTTGCCTTGAACCCCGTAGCTGCTAAGTAGCCTCTCGGGGGAGCGTTCAGGAGAACTTGCATGGCACATGGTCCCGGACTGCGAAAGGCGCTGGCGGAAAAGTTCGACGACGAACTGAAGTTCTTCAAGGGCTGGATCGACAAGCCGAAGGCGGTCGGTTCGATCGTGCCGACCAGTTCCATCACGGCCCGCAAGATGGCCTCCGTCGTCAACCCGAACTCGGGCCTGCCGGTGCTCGAAGTCGGGCCTGGCACCGGCGTCATCACCCGAGCCATCCTCGCCCAGGGCGTAAAGCCTGAAAATCTCTACGCTGTCGAATACTCCCCCGATTTCGTACGCCATCTGCGCCAGCTCTATCCCGGCGTCAACGTCATCGAGGGCGACGCCTTCAATCTCGATGCGACACTCGGCGACAAGAGCGGCCTGACCTTCGATTCGGTCGTCTCCGGCGTGCCATTGCTCAATTTCCCGGTCGCCCAGCGCATCGCCTATGTCGAAAGCCTTCTCGACCGCATCCCGACAGGCCGCCCGATAGTGCAGCTGACCTACGGCCCGCTGTCGCCGATCCCGCCCGGCCGCGGCGACTACACGGTCGAGCATTTCCATTTCGTCATCCGCAACATCCCGCCTACGCAGCTGTGGATCTACCGGCGCGCGGCGCATTGATCAGTATTTGGGATTTGAGACGTGCCTGGCCTATACCTGTCGGCTGACAATGGGGGCCAATGGCAGTGATCCCGAAAATTCTCGTCTTCGCCGGCTCGATTCGCGCTGGCGCCTACAGCGGCAGGACCGCCGATGTGGCGCAGAAGGAACTCGCCCTGCAGGGTGCCGAGGTAACCCGCATCTCGCTTGCCGACTATCCGCTGCCGATCCTCGACGAGGATTTGGAAAAGGAGGAAGGCATTCCCGAAAACGCCATCAAGCTTGCCCAGCAGATCGCCGGCCATGACGGGCTGCTGATCGCGACGCCCGAATATAACGGCTCGATTCCGCCGCTGCTCAAGAATACCATCGACTGGGTGAGCCGGGTGCGCACAGATGGCGGGCGGTCGTTCAGGCCGTTCACAGGCAAGCCCGCCGGCCTTTGTTCGTCTTCCAAAGGACATTTCGCCGGGGTACGCTGCATCAACCATTTGCGCGCCGTGCTGGTGCGCTGCCAGATGGAGGTGGTGACGCCGGAGTGCTCGGTGCCGGAGGGCGGCAATGCCTTCGACGAGGACGGGAATTTCAGGGACGAGAGACTGCACAGATCGATGGAGCATCTATGCCGCACGCTGATCGAAACCTCGCGCATGCTGTCGACGCGGATCGAGGCGTGATCCAGCAACGCGCCAGCACCATGCAAGACAGGCTGATCGTCGGCCTCGACGTGCCGACGCTGAAGGAAGCCGAGAAGGCGGTGCGCGAGCTCGACGGGATCGTCTCCTTCTACAAGATCGGCTATCAGCTCGCCTTCGCCGGCGGCCTCGATTTCGCCCGCGAGCTCGCCAGCGGCGGCACCAGGATCTTCCTCGACATGAAGCTGCTCGACATCGACAACACGGTGGCCAAGGGTGTCGAGGCCATTGCCAGGATGGGCATGACCATGCTGACGCTGCACGCCTATCCGAAGACGATGAAGGCAGCGGTCGAGGCCGCCAGGGGCAGCGATCTCTGCCTGCTTGGCGTCACTGTGCTGACCTCGATGGACGAGCAGGACGTGATCGACGCCGGCTATGAACATGACCCGCATACGCTGGTGCTGAGGCGCTCCGAACAGGCGCTGCATGCCGGCATGGGCGGCATCGTCTGCTCGGCCGAAGAAGCGGAAGCCGTGCGCCGGATCGTCGGGCCCAACATGGCTGTCGTCACGCCGGGGATACGGCCCAAGGGCAGCGACCATGGCGACCAGAAACGCGTGGTGACGCCGGCGCAGGCGATCCGCAACGGCTCCAGCCATCTCGTCGTCGGCCGGCCGATCGTCGGCGCCGCCGACAGGCGAGCGGTCGCGGAAGCGATCCTTGACGAAATGCGCTCGGCCTGACAATTCGGAGAAGAAGCATGCCCAAGGGATACTGGATCGCCCGCGTCGATGTGCGCGATGCGGAAGGCTACAAGGACTATGTCACTGCCGCCAAACCGGCTTTCGATCGATTCGGCGCCATTTTCCTGGCACGAGGCGGTGCGCATGAAAAGGCAGAAGGGCCTGGCCGCGACCGCAACGTAATCATCGAGTTTCCGTCATTGGCTGCGGCGCACGATTGCTATCACTCGCCGGAGTATCAACGCGCCGTGACGATCCGCCAGAAAGTAGCCGACGGCGAGATCGTGCTGGTCGAAGGGGTTTAGTTCGACCGCCGCGGCGCGCGTGGTCTCATCGGAAATGCAGGCGAGCATGCACCTGCAGCGATCAAACCGAATGCAGGATGTAAAGCTTGCGCGTTTTCTCGTGGATGGTCCATTCGCCCTCCCAGCCAAGCGGCAGAACAAGCAATTCGCCGGGTCCGACATTTTTGGCCGCGCCCTCGGGACCGTGCAGCGTCACGCGGCCTGAGACGATGTGGCAAATCTCGGAATTCGTGTCGCGGCGCGCGGTGAACCGGCCCTGCGAACATTCCCAGACACCGACCTCGATCTTGCCATCATCCGAAGTCCAAAGCGTGTTGGCTGCTTCCAGCTGATGGCCTTCCACCGAGGTCGGTTTCGGCTGAGGCTCACCGAGGTCGATATGCGCAAGGTGGGCGAAGGTCTTGAAGTCGATCATGCTGTATATCCTCGAGGTGACGCGGTTCAATGCCCGGTGATGCGGTCTGCCAGGGCCGCTAGCCGCGATGTGCGCGGCAGCCCCTTTGCTTCCCGCTCGTCGGCAATCCGATAGAGCTGATACATGGAATGGACGCCCAGCCAGCGCAGCGGCTCCGGCTCCCATTTGCGCACGGTTCGATTGACCCAGGGAAGCCGCGTCAGCTCGGTGTCGTTGCCCAGCACAAGATCCCTCAATGTGCGTCCCGAGAGGTTCGAGGTGGAAACGCCGAGGCCGACGTAGCCGCCTGCCCAGCCTATTCCGGTCTGCTTGTCAAAGCCCACTGTCGTGCACCAGTCCCGCGGCACGCCGAGCGTTCCACACCACGCATGGTCGAGCTTGAGCCCCTTGGTCTGCGGCAGAAGCGTCGTCAGTATCTTGTGCAGCTTGTCGATCGTCGCCTGCTGGGTGACGCCTCGAACGTCGGTCTTCGAGCCGAACCGATAGGGCACCCCGCGCCCGCCCATGGCAATGCGTCCTTCACGAGTGCGCTGGGCGTAGCAGTATGTGTGTGCGGCGTCGCCGAGCACCTCGTAGCCATCCCAGCCGATTTCGCTCCATCGCTTTTCGGATAACGGCTCGGTGACCACTATGGCGCTGTTGAGCGCCAACCAAAGTCTCTCGTGGCCGGCGATTCCCGCAGTGAAACCCTCGGTCGCCCGCACGATCTTTTCCGCGCGCACCACGCCTCGGCTGGTTATGACCTTGCCTTTTTCGATCGACAGCACGGTTGTCTGTTCATAGATCGGCACACCGAGGCGCTCCACTGCCTTGGCGAGCCCCTGCACCAGCTTTGCGGGCTGAACCCGCGCAACCTTCTTGATGACGAAGGCGCCGCGCGCGTCGTGCACCGCTATGCGCCGACGCATCTCGGCTGCATCGATATACCCCACACGTTCGTCAGTCAGCTCCCAGGATCTGGCATGGGCATACATCGCCTTGGCGCGCTGCTCCTGCGCCTCGTTGGTAGCGACCAGCAGTTCGTCGGTACGGCGAATGTCGGCGTCGATGCCTTCGGTTTCCGCAACCGATATGACCTCGTTCACCGTGCCCGTCATTGCCGCCTGCATGGCGATGACTCCAGCGCGCGAGGTTGCCTTCTCATATTTTTCGCGCGACCATGAGAATCCGCCGGACAGCCAGCCGCCATTGCGTCCCGAAGCACCGAAGCCGGCGAACTCCTTCTCGACGATGACAATGTTGAGGTGGGGCGCTGCCTGCTTCAGATAGTAGGCGGTCCAAAGGCCGGTATAGCCGGCGCCGACGATGCAGACGTCGGCCATGATATCGCCCTGCAGCGGCGGCCGATAGCCGGGCACGCCGCCGATGTCGGCATACCAGAATGAAACGTCGCCGTTCTTCTTCACGTCCATTGTCGAGGTTTTCCCAGATAGGATTCAGGTCAGCGTGAAATCGGCGTTTTCATCGTCCGCCAACAGCTTCACGTCGCTGCCCGCGAATACGAGATCAACCTCGTCGCCGATGGCGAAGGTCTCGGCGTCCAGCGTAGAGCGCACGATCGCCTTGGAGGTGTCGGCCAGTACGACCTCGTATTTGGAGCCCGATCCGAGGTAAATGGCCTCTCCGATGCGCCCGGGCAGGGTGTTTCGATCCTGTCCGCCCTTCCCCCGCCTGGCGAGGCTCAGCTTCTCCGGCCGCAGCAGCATCACGGGTTTGGCGCCATCGGAAAGGCGTTTGGCGGCGGCCACTTTTCGTCCGGCTATGTCGATGGCGGTCTCGTCGCTGGAGGTGGAGGCCGCGCCACGCAGTATCGTCGAGTCGCCGACGAACTTTCCGACAAACAAGGTCTCGGGCTCGTCGTAGAGTTGGCGGCCGGTGCCGAT
Source organism: Mesorhizobium sp. M5C.F.Cr.IN.023.01.1.1 (assembly GCF_003997585.1). Classification (NCBI taxonomy): domain Bacteria; kingdom Pseudomonadati; phylum Pseudomonadota; class Alphaproteobacteria; order Hyphomicrobiales; family Phyllobacteriaceae; genus Mesorhizobium; species Mesorhizobium sp. M5C.F.Cr.IN.023.01.1.1. Next base: position 28,511 of record NZ_RZSU01000059.1, read on the forward strand.
CTGCTCGATGCGCCCCTGGTTGAACACGGCGATGCGGTCCGAGAGGACCAGAGCCTCCTCCTGGTCGTGCGTGACGTAAACGAAGGTGGTGCCCAATTCGCGGTGGATCCGTTTGATCTCGAGCTGCAGCCATTCACGCAGCTTCTTGTCGAGCGCGCCGAGCGGCTCGTCCATCAGGAGCAGCGGTGGGTCGAATACGATGGCACGCGCCAGCGCGACGCGCTGCTGCTGTCCGCCGGAGAGTTCGCTGGGGAAGCGGTGGCCGAAATCCGCCATCTTCACCATGTCCAGGGCCTTGCGCACCCGGGCCTCGCGATCGGGATTGGCGATGCCGCGCAAGGTCAGCGGATATGCGACGTTCCTGCTGACCGTCATGTGCGGGAACAGCGCGTAGTGCTGGAAGACCACGCCGATGTTGCGTTTGTGTGCCGGTACGCCGATGACGCTCTTGCCGCCGACATCAAGTGAACCCGAACTGACTTCGGTGAAGCCGGCGATGACGTTGAGCGTGGTCGTCTTGCCCGAACCGCTGGGCCCGAGCAGCGTCATGAACTCTCCCGGTTCGATGCGCAGCGAGACCTTATCGAGAGCGATGAAGCTGCCATAGTGTTTGCTGACGGATTTGAGATCGATGGCTGCGCCGCGGGTCGATGGTGAGGCCATGTCAACGTTTTCCCTGTCTCGAACCGATCAGCAGCCCCGCCCCGATCACCAGCGACGTCGTGATGAAGAGCAGCGTGCCCACCGCCGCAACAGTGGGATCGGCGTCCCGGGTGATGCTCGAGAAGATCTGGACCGGCAGTGTCTTCAGGTAAGGGCTGGTGATGAACAGCGCGACGATGATCTCGTCGAATGAGGTGACGAATGCAAACAGCAGGCCCGACAAAATGCCCGGTGCGATCAGCGGCAACGTCACCGTCCTGAACGCCGTCAGCCGGGTCGCGCCGAGGCTGGCCGCAGCAGTCTCCAGCCGTTTGTCGAAGACTTCCAGGCTGGCGGAGACGGCGATGATGACGAACGGAACGGCGAGCATGGTGTGGGCCAGCACGAAGCCGGTCATGGTGCCGACCAACCGCGTATCGAGATAGACCGCGTAGATTCCGACGGCGAGCACCACCCCCGGTACGACCATTGGCGTGATCAGCAGAGCACGCAGGACGCCGCTGACGCGGCTCTTCATGCGATCGAGGCCGAACGCCGCCAGCGTGCCGATGACGGTGGCGAACACCGCCGTGACGACGGCGACCTTGAGCGAACCGACCAGGCTCGCCGACCATTCGGGGTTGGTGAAAAAGTTCTGGTACCACTGCCAGGAAAAGCCGGATGGCGGAAAGGCCAGCGACTTCTTGTCGTTGAACGACATCGGCACGACTACGATTGTCGGTGCGACCAGCCAGACCGCGACCAGCAGGCAGAACAGACCGAGCAGGATTCGACCGGGCCGTTTCATCAGCGTCTCGAGCCCGTCTTGTGCGGTTGCCGCGACAGCGGTGCTGCAAGCGCGAGCAGGACGAAGGTCGCGATCAACAGCACCACGCCCATCGCACCGCCGCGACCCCAGTTGAGCAGGCTGAGCACCTGGTTCTGGATCAGGGTCGAGAGCATGGTCGAACGCGGACCGCCGAGCAGCGCGGGCGTGATGTAGAACCCGAGCGCAAGAATGAACACGATGATGGCGCCTGCGTAGACGCCCGGAAGCGAGAGCGGCAGATAGACCTGGGCAAAGGCGCGCGCCGGGCTCGCGCCGAGGCTTCGTGCCGCCTGCATGAGCCGCAGGTCGATCGTCTTCATCACCGAATAGAGCGGCAGGATCATGAACGGCAACAGCACCTGCGCCATGCCGATCACCACGCCTGTCTGCGTGCGGATCAGCTTGACCGGGCTGAGGCCGACTGCCCGGATGACGGAGTTGATCACGCCGGAATCCTGCAACAGGATGACCCATGCGAGGGTGCGCACCACGCCGCTCACCCAGAACGGCACCAGCACGCAGAGGATGAGGACGAGCCGCATCTTGGGTCCGACTGCGGTCATCACATAGGCATAGGGATAACCGGCAATGAGACATACCAGCGTCACCCAGGCGGAGATCGCGAAGGTCCGCTGAAGTACGGTCAGATTGACCGGTGTGCCGAAGAACCAGGCATAGTTCTGCCATCCCCATTGCGGTTCGGAAAAGCTTCGCAAGGTAACGATGGCGAGCGGCAGACCCAGGCAGATGACGAGCAGCAGCAGCGCCGGCGCGACGAGCCAGAAAGCCTGTCCACGAAACCAGCGCCGCCGGTCGTCTGCCGCGACAGCCGGAACAATGTTCCGGCTGTCGATTGCTCTCGTTGCCACGGTGCCGGACCTAGTTGCCCGCCATCAACGCGTTCCACTTTTCGTTCGCCACCTCAAAGTTCTCCACCCAGAACTTGATGTTCTGCTGGTAACCGAGCTTCAGCTTGTCCGGCGTGTTGGTCATGAACGCCGCGGTGATCTCGTCCACTTCGGGCTTCGCGTCCTTGTGGATCGGCGTATACGAGGTGGTTTTTGCAAGCGTCTCCTGCGCGCTCTTGCCGACATAGGCGTTGATCAGCGCATGCGCCGCGTCGGGGTCCTTGACGCCCATCGGAATGGTCATCTGGTCCATCACGACCAGCCAGTCCTGCCACGCCGGCGTGTACTTCGCGCCGTTCTTGACCGCGGTCATGGCACGTCCGGTCCACATCGCGATCATGTCGGCTTCACCGGATTCGGCGAGCTGCTGGGAATCGGCGCCGGTCTTCCAGAAGATCGTGTCCGGACCGAGCGACCTCACCTTCTCGATACCCTTGTCGATGTCGGCCACCGTCATGTTTTCCACTGAGCCGCCGGCTGCGAGCAGCGCCTGCTCGATGATACCGCCGGACAGATCGCCGCTGCCCTCCAGAGCGCGCGAGCCCGGGAACTTCTCGACGTCGAAGAAATCTCTCCAGCTCTTGGGCGGATTATCCTTGTACTTCTCGGTGTTGTACATCAGCACCACGCCATAGTTCATGGCCGGCACACTGCATTCGCTGATCTGGCCCTGTGGAATGTTGGACGTGTCGATCTTCGAGAGGTCCAGCTTCTGGAACAGCTTGCCGCAATAAACATAGGGCGCGAAATCGCCGGTATCGACAACGTCCCAGGTCACATTGCCGGACTCGACCTGCGCCTGCAGTTTCGAGATTTCGGTTGGCCCATCGCTGAGCAGCGTCACACCAGACTTGTCGACGAATTCCTTTAGCGCGGCGATCTGACCATCCTGATAAATGCCTCCATACGAGACGAAGGTAAGCGTCTTGCCCTTTAGCGAGCCCTCGGCCACCTCGCCCGCCACGGGCTTGCTCTGTGCAAGCGCTGCGGTGGTGATCATTAACAGCCCGAGTGCGGCCACCTGTCCGATCTTGGTCTTCATAGTTTTATCTCCCATTTATGTGCACCCGCATTAGTTCGGTTCGCCCGGCTGCGAGCCTTGTCCGGGCGTGTATCGATTGAGTTCCGCCGCGCCGCTGGTCGGGGGCGCGATGATCCAGAGCACCTGCGCCGGCGTCTTGCCGATGTTTGCCGTGCGATGCGGCGTCGAGGTTGCGTATTCGATGCTGTCGCCCTCGTTCATGACGAAGCGCTCGTCTGCCAGCGTCAGCTCGACTGTTCCCTTCAGAACGACGAACATCTCGTGCTTGCCGCCATGCGTGTAAGCATCGTTACCGGTCGAACCGCCGACGTCGAAATCCCCCGAATAAACCTCGAATTCATGGATCGGCCGCCGCGACAGCAACGTCTTTCGACAACCGTGGCTGATCGGTAGCAGGGGGCGGTCGCCTCTGGTGAGCACCTTGTGGAACCCACCTTCGGTCTGCTCGAACAGGTCGTTGATGCCGAGATCCAACGCAGCCGCGATCCGCATCAGGGTGCTGGCGCTGGCGCCGCTCAGATTGCGCTCGAGCTGGCTGATGAAGCTCGCCGTCGTGCCGACCATGTCGGCCAGCTGCCGAAGCGAAATGCGTCGGGCCGTGCGAATGGCCTTGATCCGCCCACCGACATGCTTCGCTTTGTCCGCGTCCGCCGCTGCCAGCGCGGCCACGTCCGGGGATGTCGCAAGGTCGACTTTCACCGAGTGCCTCCTTCACTTAACACCCTATTAAGTGAGGTGCCGGAACGCAAGCGATTTGTCGAGAGACGATACGACCCTGGGTCGCCGGGGGCAGCTTCACGCAGGATTTCTGCTCAGGACGCGGCCATTCGGTTAAAACGGTTCGCCGCGGTCTCGGCCATCGCATCGGCGAGGCCCATCTCCCATTGCGTGCGGCAATAGGCGCGGAAATCGAAGCAGGGCAGGCCGGGGCAGACCTCGAACTCGATAAGATGGACGCTGTCGTCGGCTTCGACCCGGAAATCGATGGAAAATACATCTCGCAGGCCGAGCCCGGTCATCAGGCTTTGCGCGATCCGTCGGATCTTTGCATCGGCTCGCGGCTGGCTAGTGGCGACCGGCAGCAGCTCGGGCTCGGCGTATGTCCCTGCCGCCCTGGCAGCCTCGCCGGTGTCGCCATAGAGCGCCAGGCTGTCCGCCATGGTCTGGAAATCACCGCCCGAATCGACAAAGACGATGCCGAGCGCCTCGACGCCGGTGTCCGGCTTCAGACCCAGAAAACTGGCGCGCACATTGCGCCCGGCGACATAGGGCTGCACGACGACGTCGTCGCGGTAGGCGGCGAAGACGCGCCGGCTGAGTTCCAGCGCATGGCCAAGATCGGAGCAGCGCGAGTCCGACCAGATGCCGATTTTGGCGCCCAGCCGGTTCGGTTTGACGAACCAGCCGGCGGGCGAAGCCGGCGGTTCGACCAGCCAATGACCGTCGCGGGCCAGACCGGATTGCGGTACCGGCAGGCCGAGCGCGCCAAGCACGGCGCCGGAGCGGAACTTGTCCTGGCAGAGCCCAAACAGCGCGTCATCGGCGCCTATCGTCTTCAGGCCGTTCAGCCTTGCCAGAGCCGGTGCTGCACCGCCGCGGAAATAGGCGACGCCATCGGTCAGCGTCCAGACAAGCGTGAACTTTGGGCCCTCGCCGGCGAGAGCGCTCGCTGCATCGTCGAGCGCCACTGGAACAAAGGACAGGCCGCGCGTGAGGCAGGCTGCAGCCAGCGCATCGAACTCAGAGGCGATGTCGGTCGATTGCGCCAGATAGGAGGCGATTTCGGCGGCGCGCGCCGCCACGTGGCCATCGGCAACCAGCCGGTCGAAGCAGGCCTTTTCCGGCTCATAGACAAGGATCAGCTTCGGCTTTCGGCTTGACATGAGATGAACGATTCCCGGGGATGAACGGGTCCTGGCAGCGCGATTACCTACCATCGCACGGCGAATGTATCAGGCCTTCGCGGAAAACCGACGTCAGCCGGACGCCTGCGCGACAGTGCTGATGCGATCTTCTTGTTTGACCATGATCTTTTCCGAACCGAAGGTTCGCGATCATTGGTCTAGGCGATCAGCACGCGCGGCTCGAAGCGGCCGTTGACTGGAATGTCGAGCAGAAATGTCATGCCGGCTTGCGGGTCCAGCAGGCGCTGCTTCTCATCCTTGCCCGACCAGGCTGAAGTCACCGCCAGCCGGTCGGCATTCCTGCCGACAAAGGCCGGGCAAGACGGTTGCGTCACCGGCATCGCGACCGAACGGATGAGCTTGCCATCAGGCCCGTAGGCTTCGATGACGCTGCCGCCCCAGCAGGCATTCCAAAGAACACCGTCGCGATCGAGCACCGAACCGTCGATATAGCCCTTGGCCTTGCGGTGATCGATGAAGACCTTCGGCTCGCCAGCCGGCAGGCCGGTCGCCGGATTGCAGGCGACGCGCATCAACAGGCCGGTGCTGGTATCGGTGTAACAGGCGACCGTTCCGTCCTGGGAAAAGCAGATCGAGTTCGACACGGTGATGTCCGAATAGAGCCGACGCAGTTCCCCCTTGAAGAACCAGTAGATCGAGCCGGCGGCCTTTTCCTCACCCTTGCCCATCGTGCCGACCCAGAAGGCGCCGCAGGGATGGACGCGCGAATCATTCGAGCGCGTCATCGGATTGTCGGCCTCGATCGCCGTGTGCAGCGTCATCTTGCCGGTCGCGACGTCGCGGACATGCAGGCCGGTTTCGGTAGCGATCAATTGTCTGCTGTCATCGATGACGGCGATGGCGCTGGCCATCTGACCAAGCTCGTGGATTTTGACCGCACCGCCGGAAAGGCGCTTCTCCAGAAGCTGGCCGTTGACGATGTCGAACCAGTAGAGCGTATCGGTGGCGGGGTCATAGCTCGGGCCTTCGCCGAGCTGGCAGACATGGTCGGAAAGAACAGAAACGATGGCTTCGTTCATCGCACTGCTCCAAACGCCGCATCCCAGGCGACGACTGCGGCCTGTGCTCGCGTTGCCACCTCATCCACGTTCATACCAGGCTTGAACAGGCTTGAGCCGAGGCCGAAGACGCTGACGCCAGCGGCTTTGTAGCCGACAAAGTCCTTTTCTGACACACCACCGACCGCGCCGAGCAGCATATCGGACGGCAAAACCGCGCGCATCGCCGCGATGCCGGCCGCGCCGAGCACGCTGGCCGGGAAGAATTTCAGTGCCGAGGCGCCGAGCCGGATCGCCTGGAAGGCTTCGGTCGGGGTGAACACGCCGGGCATCGTCACCATGCCGTAATTCATCGCGCGGCCCATGACTGCGGTATCGATATTGGGGCTGACCAGCAGCCGCCCGCCGGCATTGTGAAGTGCGTCGACATCGGCTGATGTCAGCACAGTCCCGGCGCCGACCAGTGCCGTCGCCGGCAGCGCCTGCACGATCTTCGCGATCGAGGCAAACGGTTCCGGCGAATTGAGCGGCACTTCGATTGCTTCGATGCCGGCCTCGAAGATCGCCCGGCCAATAGCCACCGCCTCGTCCGGCTTGAGGCCGCGCAGGATGGCGACAAGCCCGCGCCCGAGCTTCGGAAATGGTGCGGTCTCGGTCATGCTACAATTCCGCTTCCGGCTATCATGCCATTTTCGCGCGCGGCCTCGATCAGGCCGGCACGCACAGCTTCGTCGGCATCGACGGTCCGAACCGCGAGTCCAGCAAGGCCTAGCGCCTCAGTGTAGAGCGCGCCGAGCGCGCCGGAGGCAATCAGCACGACGGACGACCCGCCTTCCCCATAGCGGCGACTGGCCGAGGCGATCTCGCCGCCGATCAGCAGACCGGACAGGCAAGCAGCGGCATCGTCGGGTTTCAGATCGTGAAGCAGGCCCGCGGCGCGGATCGAGAACAGTCTCGACGTGACATCGCTGACGTCGGCAAGCGCTTGCTCGCACCAGCGCCGGAAAAACGGATTGCCTGGTGCAACCGGCTGAGGCTGCTCGCCCAGCGAATGGCGCAGGATCGAATGCGCCGCCAGCACCGAAAACAGCTCGCCGGTCGGCCACGTGCCGAAACCGGCAACAGCGCCGTCCTCGACCAGAACCCATTTCGAATGGGTCCCGGGCATGCAGACGAGATGGCGACCCTTTGCCGGCAAACCAGCGCCGGCAAGCTGCGTTTCCTCACCGCGCATGACGTCGGGTGCGTCGGCCTGGCGCTGGGCAAGCCCCGGCACGATGCGGATGTCGCGGCGCTGGCCGGGGATGCGCGCAGCGCCGGCAAGGATGGCGCCGATCGGCGCCGGCACGGTGACATAGGGCGCCTCCAGCCAGCCCTGGCGCGAGCCGGCCATGCCGCAGATGATGACAGGCATCGCTTCCGGCGCGCCCATCGCCGCCAGATGTCCTTCGAGGATGGTCGAAAACCCGGCGGCCTGCGCGGTAATCAGGCCGTCGTCGCCGCGGCGCTCGGCAATGACGTTTCCGGCCTCATCGACCAGCCAGACCCTGAGACGGGTTGTGCCCCAATCGACGGCGGCAACGGCCGGCACCTTGCTCGGAAATCCTGGGCTCACAGGAAGCCCCCATCGACGATCAGCATCTGTGCGGTCAGCATCCGTGAAGCGTCCGACGCCAGGAACAGCACCGTGCCGACAATGTCTTCCGGCTGCATCACCTGCTTGATGCATTGCTTGGCAACGTGGGCGGCGAGCGCCTGTTCGGTGACCCAGAGCTCCTTCTGCCGCTCGGTGATCACCCAGCCGGGTGCGATCGCATTGACGCGAATGCCGTCGGCGCCGAGCTTGCCGGCAAGCCCCTTGGTCAGGCCGACGATGCCGGCCTTGGCGGCGGTATAGGCCGGCATATCGGGGTGGTTGATCAGAAACGACGTCGAGGTGAAGTTAATGATCGAGCCGCCGCCGGCGCGCTTCATGCCCGGCGCTACCGCCTGAGCGGAGAAGAAATGCGGACGCAGGTTGACCGCCTGGTTGTTGTCCCAGAATTCCACGGTGACGTCTTCCACTGCGTGGCGATCATCAAGTGCTGCATTGTTGACCAGCACGGTGACGTCGCCATGTGCTTCGGCCGCCTTGGCGGCTGAAGCCCGCAGCGCCTCGACATCGCGTATGTCTGTCTTGAGATAGAGAGGCCGGCGGCCGAGATCCTTCTCGATGCGGTCGGCCAGCGCAAGGCTCGGGCCATCGGCGATGTCGATGAAGGCGACCTTTGCCCCCTGGCGTGCAAAACCCTCGGTCAGCGCCGCGCCGATGCCGGAGCCGCCGCCGGTGATCAGCACCGAAGCGCCCTCAAGGTCGGCAAAGCGTGCCGATGGCAGCATGATTTCTTCTCCGCAAAGTCAAAGTGCCACAGCGTCCCTTGCGAGTCCCAAAAGGACGCGCGGCGCTGTGGTCTGGCCGGCGCGCATCCTATCCAGCCATGTCTGGGGAGCAAGGGTGAAAAGCAAATTCGTGGGCTTATGTCTGACAAAAAGGTGGCCGCATCGCAGCGGCAGCGCAACCGGTCGCTAGATCGCCTTGGATCGCAAGGTGCCGCGGAGCGAATTGCGCAAATAGCCGAGCGTGGCCTCGGCATGGACCCGTCTGGCCTGCGCCTCGCTTTGCCTCCAACTGAACCGACAGACGCCCAGCTGCAGCAGGCAATCATCAAAATGTCGCGATTGGCAGATGACCGGCGAGGTTGTACACGCAAGCACAGCTGCCCATCCGATCCGCCGGAGATCCGCCATGCCTCTGAAAATCGCCGTCCAGATGGACCACATCTCCACCGTCTCGATTGCCGGCGACACGTCTTTTGCGCTGTCGCTCGAAGCGCAGCGGCGCGGCCATCAGCTGTTCCATTATACGCCCGACCGGTTGTCGCTGCGCGGCGGCAAGGTGTTTGCCCGCATCGAGGAAATGCAAGTCCGCGATGAGAAGGGCAATCACTATTCGCTCGGTGAAGAAGTCCGCACCGACCTGTCGGAGATGGACGTCGTCCTGCTCAGGCAGGATCCGCCGTTCGACATGAACTACATCACCACGACGCACATACTCGAGCGCATCCATCCCAAGACACTGGTGGTCAACGACCCGGCGTGGGTGCGCAACAGCCCGGAAAAGATCTTCGTCACCGAATTTCCCGACCTGATGCCGGAAACGCTGATCACCAAGGACCCGCTGGAGGTCGCCGCCTTCCGCAGGGAGTTCGGCGACATCATCGTCAAGCCGCTCTACGGCAATGGCGGCGCCGGCATCTTCCACCTGCACGAGGCCGACCGCAACCTTGCCTCGCTGCTCGAGATGTTCGGCCAGATGTTCCGCGAGCCCTATATCGTGCAGCGCTACCTGATGGAGGTGCGCAAGGGTGACAAGCGCATCATCCTGATCGATGGTGAGCCGGTCGGCGCCATCAACCGGGTGCCGGCCGAGCATGATTCACGCTCCAACATGCATGTCGGCGGCCGCGCCGAAAAAACCGAACTGACGGCGCGCGAACGCGAGATCTGCGCCCGCATCGGCCCGTCGCTGAAGGAGCGCGGCTTCATCCTCGTCGGCATCGACGTGATCGGCGACTACATGACCGAGATCAACGTGACGTCGCCGACCGGCATTCGCGAGGTGAAACGCTTCGGAGGCGCCGACATCGCCAGCCTGTTCTGGGACGCGGTTGAGAACAAACGCAAGTAGCGGCCATTGCTTGGCGGAACAGCGTTTTTCGAACCGATAGCCGATGCAGCGCCATCGGAACGTAGCGTTCCATTGTTCCCGTAATGTTCTTGCCTTCGCCCGAAATCTATGGTTGTCTCTGGTAACGCCGTTCGCGGCATGATCGCATGGGCTTCGGGCGAGCTCATATCCGGGGGCAGAGAAATGGTTGCGCGGGTCCGTACGGTCGCTTTCCAGGGCATCGAAGCCGTGCCGGTCGACGTGCAGGTGATGATCGCACCGGGCAAGGTCAACATGCACATCGTCGGTCTCGGCGACAAGGCGGTTGCCGAGAGCCGGGAGCGGGTGCAGGCGGCGCTGCATGCGTCGGGCCTGTCGATGCCGTCGAAGAAGGTCACGGTCAATCTGGCGCCGGCCGACCTGCCCAAGGAAGGCAGCCATTAATTCTATCAACCATTTGATATTGCAAGATTTTATCACTAAAAAGCAGTGTTACTCACGAAATGCTCACTGGAACGGCTTCGGTTTTGTCCTTTCTAGCCCTGGCGATCAGGCCAAAAGTTCCTTATCTATCGTTTGAAATCGGCGAAATTCACGGATTTTTCTTGACTCTCATGATAACTTCGCCGAATCACCACTCGGGAGCGGCGACCGATGGCCATATTCTTGACAGTTCTGGGCGGCGTATCTGCCGCCATTTTGTTGGCGATGTCAGCGATTCTACTTCGTTCAGGGATCATTCATCTCGCAACGCGGGCGGACGTCGCTCGCGATGCAAGAGCCCATTCGCTTGGTACTGCCACTACCGTGATCAAGGGTGAGGTGGACGCCTATAAGGGTTCAGGGAAGCGGGACGCCTCTGTGGCGGCCGGCTTGGCACACTATAGGAAGCCGAATCGCATAATGCTCCAGGGCCGTGTGTCTGATGAGGTTCTTGAAACCTTAGTCTGAAGCCGGGGGGCATGTGGCTAAGTTTTTTGGCTGGATCCCGAACGTCGCGGGGAAGCTTTCGTTCACCTTAAGCGGCACGTCGGCGTACCCGCGTCAGTTTTACCACTCAACAAATATCGGCGCTGGTGGCCGAGTCTTCGTTGGCTTCCAGCATAGAAATCTCTCCGACACGACCATCCCGTTTCTGACAGATTGGCCGTTCCTACGGAGTTGGGTTGACAGTATCGTCTTCAACAAAGACGGGAACTTCGTTTTCCTCTGCTGCATGAAGATTTCGACCGACGGCGAGCGAGCTGTAGGCCTTATCTATGCCTTCAAGAGAGCCGTCTGGCGCGAAATATTTGAAACAATCGCCGGGCCCGTTGAAGCGGCTGCAACCTGGCCAGATGATAAAGACATTCGTGACGTCTTCGACCAGAGAGCTGTCGGACGGAGCGCCTACTGCGCCGATTTCACCATTCAGCGAAATGGCGTGACGGAAATTGATACTGTGGAGTTTCGCGACCGCGATGGCAGCTCGGATGAGCTCGAGCACGCTTTCGCCGCGCAATCATACTTCTGCCTCCGCGATCTGCTTCACACACACCGATTCCATTCGCCATCGTCTGACACCATTATTGACGTATACCGAGACTTTCCAACGCTGAAGCGGCAGGTCAATTTTGGCCTAATGCGGCGCGCATTGTCCGCTCGCCGAGTACAAACCGTAGAGGCACACCAGAGAGCGATCGGAATTATCTCATATCTCCGCGCGTTTAGAGAAAATATAATGACCCAGCAGGAGCGCGAGAAACTGCATTTCTCTCTCGAGGCGGTGTTGGCGTCGATTCAAGCAGCAATACCCATTGTAGCCGCAAAGGAGAAGTACTCTCTTCGAGGTCGGCTCGACCGATTCAGAGCATGGGTAATCGGAACTGTAGCTATATTGTTTAGCTATGCGTCTCTAATCAAGGACAGCAAGGTTCTAGTTCCAGATAACCTCTCTTGGTTTAAAGAGATATTCGCTTTTATTCAGGAACAGTTTGGATTTGCGTTAATCGCGATAGTGCTTTTATTGATTTTCGTGCAACTTCTGCTCTCCGTCAGGATTGAAAAGAGAGATGCTATCGTCCGAACGACATCGCGGCTTGCTCTCGCATTTCCCGTGAGGCGATTTGCTATCTTTGAGATCGTTCTCGCGATGGTGTTGCTGGCTACGTCACTTGGGATCATGGCCTGGCTGTTTCATACGGTGCTATCAATTAAGTAGAAGGCCCGCCACCGTGAGGCAGCGATCGCAACGTAGCCGAGGATGAAATGCGCAAACTCCTAAGCAGTTTCCCGCCATTTTCTGATCCGAAAGGGTTCTTCTGGTGTGGTGCGATCTGCTTCGGTCTCGTGGCCGGCAGTCTTTTCTGGCTCGGTTCGCCATTGTCACTCCCGTTTGGGGCGATCGCCGTGGCGAGCGTAGCACTGGCCATCCTGTTCAGCGTCACGGGCAGGACATAAAAGAACCCGCCACCGTGAGGCAGCGGGGCCATGTCGCAAACTTTGCGACTTGATCAGTGGCGCTCTGCCGGTGCTTCGAGAATTTCGAGGAATATGCGTTGGCCGTCTCGCTCGGCCTTTCCTGGAATGGTGTAGCAGCCCCGCACGATGACCTCGGCGATCTTCAGCATGTCCGATCGGCTTCCGACAAGCTTGGTCACCACGGCGTTTTCAGGACTGCCATCATAGGATCGCTGCGACACGAACAAAGTCAGCCTGAGATTGTCGCCCATGAACTGGAGCGGGCCGGCGCCGGTCACGAACGTGTCAGAGACGCAAAAGGG